>CAZQSG010000085.1:0-9953 GCA_964595925.1 uncultured Anaerolineaceae bacterium
CAAGAAGGAATCACGGCCTGGTGTCCAACCATCATTACTTCATCACCCGATCTGATTCGACGCAATCTTGGCATTCTTCGTAAGGCCTGTGAAGAAAGCGAACTCACCACTGCCTGCATTATAGGTTTTCATCTTGAAGGACCATACATCTCGCCGGAAGAGGGAGCTTGCGGAGCCCATGACGCTGCCTATATTCATCCGCCGGATTGGGAAGAATTCCAATCTTTTCAAGAAGCCGCTGGCGGGCGTATCCGCATTGTAACGCTGGCCCCCGAAGTTGAAGGAGCTATTTCATTCATCCACAAACTTGAAGAACATGGTATTGTCCCCGCTCTTGGGCATACCCTGGCAGAGGAAGAAACAATCAACCGCGCAGTTGAGGCTGGTGCTAAACTTGCCACACACCTCGGTAATGGTCTTCCAGAGATGCTCAATCGGCATCACAATCCTTTCATCTCGATGCTTATGGAGGATGACTTATATGCCAGCGTTATCTTCGATGGACACCATCTGCCGCCAAAGGTTCGTGCTCTGCTTCGCCGTGTCAAAGGTGTGAAGCGCCTGATTATGATCAGCGACAGCACCTATCTGACCGGTATGCCCGCAGGAGTCTATGAAGAAATGATCGGCGGCAAGGTGGAACTCAGTGAAAATGGGCGGCTTTCTCTATACGGCACGCCGTATCTTGCAGGATCAGCGCAGACTCTGCGTCAGGATGCGGCAGTTGCTCTTGCTGACCCTGAAAAATCGTTGACTGATGTAATGCAGATGTCAATGATCAATCCGCGCAGTCTGCTAAACATTAACACAAACAGCGTAGTTCTGATAAAACTTTATCCCTCCAACCAGCAATTCGAGATATTACTGACGGCAATCGACAACCGAATTCAGTATCAAAATAGTATTTCATAAAGGAGTTTCACCACATGTTCCAACCCCAGGTTCAACAATACGAACAATTAACTGTAGAGATTCACCCTTCCAATGAGGCGTTAGGCGAAGCAGCCGCTTTGTATCTGATCAAACAGATCAATACCCTGTTTGAAGATCAAGAAACCGTCAACCTGATTTTAGCTACCGGCAACTCGATGCTCAACTTGTATCATGGGTTATGCAAACATGCAGAAGAGGTCGAATGGAAACGTGTGCGAATCTTCCATATGGATGAATATGTTGGGATCAATGATATGCATCCGGCAAGCTTCCGGCGTTATATGCATGAGAAACTGATTGACATCATCAACCCCCTGCAGTTTTTTGAGGTTATCGGAGATGCACCGGATACCTGGAAAGAATGTGTTCGTTATGCTCATCTGATGAAGCAATATCCTGCAGATATTTGCTGTCTGGGCATCGGCGAAAATGGACACCTGGCTTTTAATGATCCGCCATTTGCGGATTTCAATGACCCCGAAACTGTTAAGATTGTTACGCTGGCAGACAAAAGCCGCTATCAGCAGGTTGGTGAGGGACACTTTGCCAGTTATGAGGATGTGCCTGCTGAAGCGATCACTCTGACAATTCCAGCCTTGCTTGCTCCGGGTTGTGTGATCGGGATTGTCCCAGAAACACGAAAAGCGCAGGCCGTCAAAGACGCTCTGACCGGCCCGATAACGGAAGATTGCCCGGCATCGATTTTACGTCAGACACCACAGGCACGGCTCTTTTTGGATGTAGATTCGGCAGGATTGTTGTAAAGCTATCAAAATCTACAATTTGTAAGCATTTCAAAAACAGTCTGTATAAATGAGGCTCAGTGTGATTCCATTGAGCCTCATTCAAGGTATAATCGCATCATCTTAAATCTAATCTGAGGTATTTCTAATGAAACGAATCATAATTTTAGTTCTCAGCATAAGTCTTCTTCTCAGTGCCTGCACTGTACTTGAAAATGAAATTGTGGATGCCTGGCGTGATGAGGACGGTATTTTCGTCGAGTTTTTCAAGAATGGTACGCTTCTTATCACGGATGAAGAGGGTACCAATATCACTGGAACTTACCATTTCATTGATAAAGACACGATCGAAATCAATTTCGCGGGTGCTCTTGCGGAAGAAACGGGTTCACAAATCATGGATGTTGTGATTGAAGGGGACACACTGACGCTTTCACAAGGAGAGGATGCGTTGATTTTAACGAGGTAATAATGGAATTTCCTTTCACTCATCCCCGCAAATGAAAAATCTTCTTTATACAAAAAAATATCATCAAGAGAAAAGGAAAAAAGGACAGGTCTTCAGACCTGTCCTTTTGCGTTTTACAGTAGTTGGCTGTATTGTTTAGTCTAGTACATGCCGCCCATGCCGCCCATACCAGGAGCGCCGCCAGCAGGCATTGGTGCTTCGGGTTCAGGGAGGTCGGTGATCAATGCTTCAGTTGTCAGAATCATTGCTGCGATTGAGGCTGCATTTACGAGTGCGCCGCGAACAACTTTAACGGGATCAATCACGCCGCCAGCAACCATGTCAACATATTCTTCCTTCAGAACATCATAGCCAATGTTTTTTTCTTTGCTATTGCGAACGTAGTCAACGATCACGGAACCATCTTTGCCAGCATTTTCAGTAATTTTGCGCATTGGAACTTCGAGGCTCTTCAACACAATCTTGACGCCGATCTGAGCATCTTCATTGCCCATATCAATGTTGTTGAGTGCGGGAGCAGCATTGATCAATGCCACACCACCACCGGGGACGATGCCTTCTTCTACAGCCGCGCGGGTTGCAGAGAGAGCATCTTCAACACGATGTTTCTTTTCTTTGAGTTCAGTTTCGGTGGCTGCGCCAATCCGAATGATGGCAACGCCGCCAGACATTTTTGCCAGGCGTTCCTGGAGTTTTTCGCGGTCATAGTCGCTTGTGGTTTTGTCAATTTCGACTTTGATCTGTTCGATGCGGCCATTAATGGCGCTTTCATCGCCCTTACCACCAATCAAGGTAGTACTGTCTTTGTCAGAAACGATCTTTTCACAGTGACCCAGATCTTCAACCAGGGTGCTGTCCAGCTTGCGGCCGGTTTCTTCCGAAATAACAGTGGCGCCAGTCAGAGTTGCAATGTCGCCAAGCATGGCTTTGCGGCGATCACCAAAACCAGGGGCTTTGATGGCCAGCACGTTGATCATACCGCGCAGTTTGTTCAATACGAGTGTAGCGAGAGCTTCACCGTCAACATCTTCAGCGATGATGACGAGATCACGTTTGCCCAACTGGACGAGTTTCTCGAGTACGGGAACGATATCCTGTGCAGCAGAGATTTTCTTGTCATGAACCAGAATATAAGGATCTTCGAGAGCTGCTTCCATCTGCTCAGAATCGGTGATGAAGTAAGGGCTGATGTAACCACGATCGAACTGCATACCTTCAACATATTCCTGTTCAAATTCGAGTCCCTTAGATTCTTCAACAGTAATAACGCCGTCTTTACCAACTTTGTCCATCACGTCAGCAATCAAATCACCAATTTGTTCGTCATGAGCGGTGTTGGTGGCTACAGAGGCAATTTCTTCTTTGCTGTTGATTTCTATGGCCTGTTTGGCAATTTCTTCAGCAACAATTTTAACGGCTTTTTCGATACCATATTTAAGCAACATAGGATTGGCGCCTGCAGCGAGGTTCTTCAGACCTTCGGTCACGATAGCGTGTGCCAATACGGTGGAGGTGGTGGTGCCATCACCAGCGATGTCATTGGTTTTGGTTGCGGCTTCTTTCAGAAGCTGAGCGCCCATATTCTCGAAGGGATCTTCGAGTTCAATTTCTTTTGCAACAGAAACACCATCGTGAGTGATGGTGGGGGAACCGAACTTGCGATCAATTGCCACGTTACGTCCCTTAGGACCTAAGGTGGTTGCTACAGCATTGGCGAGAATGTCAATACCTTTTTTGAGGGAACGTCGTGCATCTTCCCCAAATAATAATTGTTTTGCTGCCATTTTTTAAAACTCCTTTATTTAACTTCGATAATAGCCAGAACGTCAGATTCTTTCATGACTAAAATTTTCTTGTCATCAATTTTGATTTCTGTGCCAGCATATTTGTTAAAAAGAACGATGTCACCAAGAGCAACATCCATCGCAACGCGATCGCCATTTTCATTGCGGTCACCAGGACCAACGGAAAGAACTGTGCCTTTCATGGGTTTTTCTTTTGCTGTGTCAGGCAGGTAAATGCCAGAGTTGGTTTTTTCTTCCTGTTCGATAGGCTCAACGACGAGTCGGCTGCCTAAAGGTTTTAGATTCAGTGTCATAGATTCCTCCAAAAAAATAATTTTTCTCAGGTACTTTACAGTATGAGTTTTTCAGGAATTAGCACTCTTTTTAACTGAGTGCCAATTCAAACAAATGATACCACCAAACAAGAAAGCGTCAACCCCCGTTTGCAGTTTCTTATAAAATTTTTATATAGCCATTGAATGAAATTATTGAGTGAAATTGCTGCTGTGAGGGTAGATGATGCGCTTTATTAACCTAAATTGAAAAGACGAAATTACGTTATCTGTAAGAGGTTGAATTCGACGATGATTCTTCATCGGAGATTCTAAATCATGATAAGGATAGATGAACTTTGTATTTTAATGAAAACCGCATATAATTGAATCAGGTTTGGGTTTTTGCTCCATTTGGAGGGAAACCAATATGAGCGTGAAGAGAGAAGAAAAATCAAGTTCAAGAAAAAATCAGGGACAGGGTGTTATCGAATACGCATTACTCCTGGTGTTTGTAGTATTAGCAGTTATTGTTATGCTAACTTTTTTTCATGAGGTGTTGAGAGATACCTATTGCGATATTATTCTCCGGATTGGCGGCGATGGCGGCACACTATGCCCGGCGAGTCTATTGCCAATGAATTTGCTTGCCTGGGTTTAAATAAAGTTTATCATTCTACAATTCCCGGTTTGATAAATTATTAATTATTAGAAAAAGTAACTGTTTATCAGTTGCCTTTTTCTGTGTTCTCTTTGATAATAATTAAGGGAACGTGATGAATGAATAATTATCGAATTGTTAACTCCAATAAAAAGATGGTTTTTGAAAGGGAAAGTTCGCATGAAACATTTTATTAATAGATATCTCTCTGAAAACGGACAGGGTCTGGTTGAATATGCACTAGTTCTCTCGCTTGTTGTCTTAGTGGTTCTCATAGGAGTGACCATGTTTGGTAGCCAACTCAGTAAAACATATGAAAATGTCATGGTTGAGATACCTCCGTATGAAAGTCAAACCAGTGGAACGCATTGCTCTTCTGAAATGAGCTCTCTGGATGAGTGGAATTTAGCCGGAGGAGGGAAAAAGGATGAATGGTTTGCAGAGAATGGGAAAGTCTGTAATAATCATGGGGGCGGGAGTAGTTTTGCTTTTTCAGAATGCTCCCAATCTGAAGATATGAGCAATTCTGAGGATTACGTGATAGAGTTGAAAGATGTTGTGTTAACTCAAGGTCATGGATACGGGATTATGTTTCGTTTGCAGAATTACGATAAAAAACCGAACGGATACGCCTTCCAATACGATCCGGGGATGAATGGGCTGGTGTTTCGAAAATGGGTCAAAGGCAGAGAAGTCCGGAAACCTTTGGCTTCGGTGCGCCTTCGTGATTATGAGTGGTATGACATACCGCGCGATATAATGGTTCGAATTGAAGGAAGTACGATGCACGCGTATATTGATGGGAAGTTAGTGCTTTCTGCAAAGGATGACACTTATTCAAAAGGCGGCGTTGGGTTGCGTACCTGGGGAAAAACAGAAGTCTGTTTCGATGATTTTAGCATTAAAAGCACGGCTGAAGAATAAATTATTATCAAAAGTAAACTGGCGCAATTTGTTAATAAAACATAATACCGTTGCCAGCTCCGGTTCTGGCTGAGTGATTATGTGCTGTTTTACGGGCCAATGACGGTGAAATTCTTGGCAATATAGAAGAATTTGGTCAGGGACGGGAGGCTATAGGGCTTCGAAAAGCACTGTTTTCCCTGACTGATCAGGTTTTTGTTGATGTCTATGTTGTGGTTTTATTTACAACATAGACATTTTGGGTAAGAAGAGGGTGGAATGAGAAGATGAAGCTAAGGGAAGTTATGAATATTTTAATAATTGTGAAAAATAACACGAATTAACTTGACTTTTGTGGAATGAAGAATATAATAATATTATGAAGTAAATCATAAATAAAATTAAAGCTATTCATTTAGAGGTGTAATATGGCAAAAGAAACGTTTAAAACAATTTCTCGTTCGGTCAATGGTCTTGTTGTTGAGAGCACTGCCCGAAATTTTAAAATAACTATGGATGAGCCTGCGGGGTTGGGTGGCACTGATACAGGGATGAGTCCGGTTGAGGCCCTGTTGTGTGCGTTAGGTTCCTGCCAGGTGATTGTGGCTCGCGCATTTGCAGGAGCGAATGGCATTGAAATCAACGATTTCTGGGTTGAACTTGAAGGGGATCTTGATACTGATGGTTTCCTGAAAGGTGTCCCTGGTGTGCGCAATGGATTCAGCGCAATTCGCACCACCATGCATATTAAAACAGATGCTTCTGCTGAAAAGGTAAGGGCGTTTGCAAAATTCATCGAAAGCCGCTGCCCCGTGGGTGATACCCTCGTTGCTGGCACAACCATCAAAAATGCGATTGTTATTGAAAATTAAATTTTAATAAATAATTGATAGGCAACAGGAGTGGAGAATGCTCTGCTCCTGTTGTGATTTAATGACTCAGAACGCCGTCTATGAGCGTATTATTTTTCCCATGCGATTAATTAAATAGGAATGAGAATGTCTGATGGAAAACCAGACTGGAATATTGATTTTTGTTAATGGATTTCCTTTATAATTTAATGATGGGTATCTTGAAATGTGATTATGAGATGGATGTGAAAATTATGAGTGAGCGAAGAATATCTGGTAAAGGTCAGGGATTGGTGGAGTATGGTTTGATACTGGCGCTGGTAGTTCTATTGGTGATCATCATTATGGCTTCTTTCGGGGAGAAAGTCACAGAAACATACTGCGGCATGTTGATTGACATGGGAATGGTTTCCGGTGAATGTGCAGGGAGACAGAGTTCTTATTGTGAAGATAATTTTAAAAATTTAAATGGCTGGGAGTTCACAAGGCATGGAGAGGATAGATGGCAGGAGATAAACGGCCAGATGTGTATGACAACTTCCAGCTACCGTGATCATGCCTATTCTACCTGTTCCAAAAGCATGCCTTCAGATGATTATGTCATCAAACTGAACGGGGTTGAGTTATCACAAGGGCCAGGTTATGGTGTTTTCTTTCGGCTTCAGGATTATGACGATCGGCCCTCTGGATACGTGTTTCAGTATGACAAAGGCGCGCAAGGTTTCGTTTTCCGTCGGTGGACAGATGGCAATGAGAGTACAATCGCATATAAGCATATGGGTTCGGGGTATGACTGGTATGATGTTTCGCGAGATATTGAAATTCATGTCAATGGAAATCAATTTGAGGCCTATGTGGATGGAGAGCTGGTACTCACTGCAACAGACTCTGCATATACATCGGGGGGAATGGGATTCCGTACCTGGGGAACAACGAATGTGTGCTTTTCAGATATGGGACTCAATGAAGTTGAAGCAGAGGAATAAAATAATCAACAATTGAAACATTCAATCACTGGATTCAAAGGAGCAGGGAATGCCGCAAAATCAGTTCATCACGAAAAGGCTATTGAAGCAATGGACTGAACAATTAACTACTTTGAGCAAGAATCCAGTAGAGTTTATTCCTGGCTTTCCTCATCGACGAACCGTTTACGGTGGGTGAATTGGATCAATTTTTTACAGCCTTCTTTCGTCAGACCGGCCTCAGGCATGTGTCAGGTTGATGAATGAATCAAACTCTATCTTTCAAAAATTTTCTCATTTATTAAATGAGATTGTGAACCGTATTCTAGTCTACTGGGAGCCAGATGAAGAAGGTCGCACCTTCTCCATCGATACCGCTGCTGATCAGCTCAATTTCTCCTTTATGGCGCCGGACAATTTCCTGGGCAATAGCAAGCCCCAACCCTGTACCTGCCACACCCGATTGAAGTCCTGCCTCACCACGATAGAAGCGTTCAAATATGCGTTTATGATCATCTGGTTGAATACCGGGGCCATTGTCACTGACAGAGAAGCTGACGAAATTCTTTCGGAGACCTTCCCCCAGATAGGTGCGTATTACAATTTTCCCGCCTTTTGGGGTATAGTTCATCGCATTGGTTAATAAAATACTCAGTGTTTGATTGATAAGGCCAAAATCTGCCAAAATAGTTGGAAGAGTCTTGCCCGGAATAAATTGTAGGGAAAGTCCTTTTTGGTCTATTATGGGGCTTCGCATTAAGGTAAATTCAGCACAGAGATCGTTGAGGTCAACCGGACGTTTTTTGAATTGAATCGTGTCTTGATCAAGACGTGAGAGAAGAAGCAGGTCTTCGATCAGAGTACGGAGTTGTTCAACCTCTTGCTCCAGACTTTTGAGGTAAATTTCTTGCCGTTCTGGTTTCCTGCGTAATAGTTCGAGGGTGAAAATGAAATTTGTAATAGGGGTTCGAAGTTCATGTGAGACATTTGAGACGAAAGCGTCTTTCATGCGTTGAACTTCTTTCATTTGTGAAATATCACGGACGCTGACGACAATTCCGATGAATTCATGATCCTGAAGTACGGGGGAGAGTGTTATCGCCCGGTCTTCCAGAATATTATCAGGGGTTCTGTATTGGTATTCATAATACAGTCTTTCTTTTTGGGCTAGAAATTCGTCCAATTTGGATTGCATTTCCACCCTGAGATCGGCGGCGGCAAGCTTCATTAAAGGATGTCCGGTGAGTTGCTCTGTCGATAATCCTGTCATTTGGCAAAAGGCTGGATTGACGATAAGGATATTTGTGTGTTTATCCAGCAGACAGAAACCGTCTGGACTGTTATTTAGAATGATCTCAATTTGTTCTTTGGCTAGCTTCAATTCGCGCGTGGCCCTTGCCAGGTCCTGTGTACGTTCTTTTACGCGTTGCTCCAGGGTTTCATTGGCGGCAGCCAATTGTTGAGCGGCAACGGTTTTCTCGGTTATGTCGGAGGCGACACCAAGCACCATGGGGGTACGCCCTTCTATGTTCAGAGGTAATGATCGGACTTGCAGATACACTTTATTGCCATCACGATCGATGTGAGACTGTTCTTCAATGAATTTGGGTTGCTGGGTTCGGATCACTTTCATATCATTTTTTGAAAATTGTCCACTATATTCAGCCATGAGTGGTATGGTTTTTGCCAATTCAAGCGGCGTTTTTCCAATGAGATCTTCTGGTGTAACACCTAAGGCTTCAGCAGATGCCTTGTTCACCAATACATATCGATCCTGATCGTCAACAACAAAAATTTGATTAGGGGCATTTTCCATGATTGCGCGCAGCATTTCTTCTGATTCTAACAAAGCCTGTCGAGACTGGCGTTGTTCGGTGATATCAATCGCAACACCGAGAATCATCTTACCGCCCCACGTCTTCTCGAGGGGGATCAAACGGGTTTGCAGCCAATGTGCCTCCCCATCTATATCAGTAAAACTTTGCTCAGAATTATAAAGGGAACTGCTCGTTTTGACAGCTTGCAGGTTATTAAAATGAAAACGTCTGGCAGCTTCTTTTGAGATCCGATGCTGTTTTGCCAGATCCAGATTTGTAAGACCGATGATCTCTTCGGGATGAAGTTGAAAAAGTCTTGCTGTGGTTTCATTTACCATCACGTACCGGCCGTCTTCATCTGTCACCCAGATCAAAGATGGGTTCGAATCTATAATCTGTTTTAAAAGTTCTTCATTTTCCCACAAAATTTCTTGCGCAATGACTCGAGTGGTTATATCACGGGCAATATTCATAAAGGCAGGTTTGCCTTCATAGATGATTTTTGAAGTTGTAATATCCAGGTCAAGTCGTTGTCCGTTTTTCGTGGCGGCCCGG
>CAZQSG010000086.1:0-9945 GCA_964595925.1 uncultured Anaerolineaceae bacterium
TCATTGTTTGAAATCTGGACTGCGAAGGAAGCCTATTTGAAGGCACGGGGGTCTGGATTGGATCGCAGCCTCCAAAAAATCAATGTTGAACTACAGGAATCAACTGGAAAGCTCATTTTGAACGATCCAGCGTATGTTGGGGCGGTTTCTTTGCATCGTCTGGAATTCGCCAACTCCGTGCTGAGTCCAGACCTGATCGGGGCAGTTGCTGTTCTTGATTCTGAATTAATAAGATTGCGATTGAATTATCAAGTGATGTAGGCGGGATTCATTCTTTCAGAATTTCCAACTTCACCATAAGATCACCTTTTTCAACACGATCCCCAGTCTTTTTATTGATACTGATTACGGTTCCATCAGCTGGAGCTTTAATCTTCATCTGCATCTTCATTGCCTCAAGTACCAGAAGGGTTTGACCTTCTTCAACGACGTCACCTGAACTGATGTTCAGGTTAATGAGAACAGCAGCCATGGGGGCTGTGATCTCACCGTTATGTAACTTATTTTTGGGGGATTCACGCTTCTTTCGACCGTTATCCCGTTCAATCTGGGCAGAGAGATAGTGTCCATCCACAGTGATTTTGTACTCATTTTTGATTTCATGTTGAATGTGGATTTCCTGTTTCTCCATCCCCGTTTGAATCAGGTATAGACCCTGATCATTCAACGGTGAAAGGAAACTATCCTCAGTCATAACGCCGTTAATGAAGATACCTTTCTCTGTGATCTCAACGATATATTCTTCCTGATCAATTGTGACGATATAACGCGTCATAAACACTCTCTATCTGACTTGTTCATGCACCGCGGCCATGCGCCATGGATTGAAACTGTTTTGAAGTGTAAAGGAAGATATGCTTTCTGTCTTTGACAGGGTCTGTTCTTCGTGCAGCATCTTTGCCAGGGCAATAGCAATTAATTTACCATGATTGTTTTTCGCGTTTTCCAATAAAGCGGGTTGATGATGATCCAGATAGGTGGTATCAAAGTTTCCTTCCAGGAAAGAGTCACTCTGGAGGATTTGAGTCAGGAAAGGAAGGTCTGTCTTAATTCCGCTGATCCGAAATTCTTTGAGAGCACATTGCATTCTTCTTACTGCCCCTTCACGGGTTTCTGCCCAAACAATGAGTTTTCCGAGCATAGAATCGTAATCGGTGGTTATTTCCATTCCGGTGAACATGGCGCTATCTACTCGAACACCAGGCCCCTGCGGTTCACATAATTCTGTGATTATACCGGTGTCTGGCATAAAGCCCAATTCTGGAATTTCTGCGATGATGCGCACCTCGATAGATGAACCCTGGGTGTGGATGTGGCTCTGCTGATAGGGCAATTCCCCTGTGGCGGCGAGTTGAAGTTGAGTTGCAACAAGGTCAATGCCTGTTACAAATTCTGTGACTGGGTGTTCTACCTGAATTCGTGGATTAACTTCAATAAAATAGAAATGACCGTCTGGATCAAGCAGGAATTCAACCGTGCCCAGGCTGCGATAATCCAATAATTTCCCCAACTGCCATGCAGCATGGTGGATTTGTTTTCTCAATCCATCGGGGAGGTTGGGTGCGGGTGCTTCTTCAATCAATTTCTGGCGGCGGCGCTGGATCGAGCATTCCCGTTCTCCCAATATCAGTACCTTTCCATGTCCGTCACCAAGAATTTGGACTTCGATGTGGCGGGCATTGCGTACCAGCGGTTCAAGATAAACGGATTGATTGCCGAAAACAGCAGCCGCTTCTTCGCTGGCAGCCGTAATCACCTGTTCCAGTTCATCAAAGGTGTTGGCCTCACGAATGCCGCGTCCACCACCACCGGAAACTGCTTTTACCAAAACAGGAAAATGGAGTTTTTTACAGAGTTCCAATGCCTGCTGAGGTTCAGAAAATTCGACATTCAAACTTTTGAGCACCGGCAGGCCTGCTTCTTCGGCCACCTGACGGGCGATGAGCTTGTTACCCATCTGATAGATCACTTCGGGGCGGGGGCCAATGAAAATCAATCCTGCAGTTTCAACCGCTTTCGCAAACGTTTCGTTTTCAGAGAGGAAACCATAACCAGGATGGATGGCATCCGCGCCAGAATCAATAGCAGCCTTCATAATGGCATCAATATTCATATAGGATTCAGAAGCTTTTGCTGGGCCGATGCAGACAGCTTCATCCGCGAAACGTGTATGCCGGGCATTGGCATCCACTTCCGAATAGACTGCGACACTGGTCATGTTTATTTCCCGGCATGCCCGCATGATGCGGATTGCAATTTCTCCTCGATTAGCAATTAAAACCTTCATTTCTACCTCCAATAACTATAATGGGATGTTCCCGTGTTTACGAGATGGAACAGACTGCCTTTTGTTTTGTAACCCTTCAAGTGCGGCAATAATTGTTCTGCGGGTATCTGAGGGTAAGATCACAGCGTCAAGGTACCCTCGAGAGGCTGCGATATATGGGTTTGCCAGATTCTCACGATAATCCTTCGTCATTTCTTGTTTCAAAGCGATGGGATCATCAGCATTTTTGAGTTCTTTACGGAACATGATTTCGACAGCTCCCTGAGGGCCCATCACTGCAATTTCAGCATTTGGCCAGGCATAATTCAGATCACCGTCAAGATGTTTTGAACTCATAACAATATAAGCACCGCCATAGGCCTTACGGAGAATGATCGAAATCTTTGGAACTGTTGCTTCTGCGTAAGCAAAAATCAACTTCGCTCCATGGCGAATGATGCCGCCATGTTCTTGCCCTGTTCCAGGTAAAAACCCGGGAGTATCGACCAGTGTGACGAGAGGAATATGGAAAGAGTCGCAAAAACGGATGAAACGTGCTGCTTTATCAGAAGCATCAATATCGAGAACACCGGCCAGGACAACGGGTTGATTGGCAACGATACCGACCGGTTTCCCACTAAAACGTGCAAAACCGGTGATAATATTGCGGGCAAATCCGGGTTGTGTCTCAAGGAACTCTCCATCATCCACGATGTCTTGAATGACTTCGAGCATATCGTATGGTTCTTGCGGGTTCTCCGGAACAAGGTCATTGAGAAGTTCGTTTGTCCTGTTTGGATCATCCTGACAATTTGTGTTTGGCGGCGGGGTGAGGTTGTTGGATGGTAAGTAAGAGAGCAACCAGCGCAATTGTTCGAACAGGTGAGCTTCTTCTGAGGCCGTAAAATGAGCGACACCACTCTTCTGGGAATGAATTTCACTGCCACCGAGAGATTCAAAATCAACTTCCTCGTGGGTGACTGCCTTAACGACATCGGGACCGGTGATGAACATGAATGATTTTTTCTCAAGCATAAAAACAAAATCCGTGATGGCAGGGGAGTAAACAGCACCACCCGCACATGGTCCCAGAATCATGGTGATCTGCGGGATGACGCCAGATGCTCTGGTGTTTTGAAGAAAGATATCACCAAAGGCTGCTAATGAATCAACGCCTTCCTGAATACGTGCACCACCCGAATCATTTAATCCAATTAAAGGAGCGCCGTTCTGAACGGCCAATTTCATAATTTTTGCAATCTTGCGGCCGTGCGCTTCACCTAATGAACCACCCATCACGGTAAAATCCTGGGCATAAAGATATACCAGTCTTTCATCAATTTTTCCCCAGCCAATGACCACACCATCAGTCAGGGTGTGTGTTTTGTCCATATTGAACTGTGTGGAACGATGGGTGACAAAGTTGTCAATTTCGTTAAAAGTTCCAGAATCCAGGAGGAGGTCAATTCGTTCACGAGCGGTTAACTTCCCATTGTCATGTTGCCTATCAACTCTGGCAGGGCCTCCTCCCTGGAGGGTTTCATGTAGTTTTTGAGTGTATTGTTCAAATTTATTATTACTCATAATAGAAGAAAGTGATCCTCACGACCTTATGTGAGACAGGCATTATCTTGAGGATACCAACAATCCTCCTTTCGATATGGAATCTGGACTAATTGTCAGAATGAGATTCCCAACTCAGGCTGTCTGCTTATCAGACACTTCTTTTTTGGGTTTTTGAAAGATAATCAAGATGGTGGCAATGATGATCGAGATTCCTCCGGCGAGGATGCTAATTAATGCTCCAACGGATAGGCGGGTTCCTTTTTTTTGCGGGTGTTTGCCTTCGGACAATTTTATTTTCCCTGCATTTGAAAGTAATTCTGTTTGCTTCTGAAGGTGATTTCGGAGGGAGGTTTTGATGTTAGAATCTTCACTGAAATCTAAGTTTTGCATCCAAACAGCAAAATTGATATTTTCTTTTATATCGTCCGGCAGGGTTTCATTTGGAATTCCCTGTTTGCGTTGGGTAATAACATCGAGCAAATAATAAAAAATGGTTTTATTATCATGGTTTGTCATTAGCGCTCCTCCTCTTCCATTAGTTTTCGCAATTTATTAACTCCTCGGTGAAGAATGACACCTACGTTTTGTTCTGTCAACCCGGTAAGCCGTGCTATCTTGCGGTTTGTCATGCCAGCGCCAAATTTCAGTGCGATGATATCACGGTGACGAGGGGAAAGGGTTTCTAGTTTGTTGAGTAATCGGTACTTTTCATCTTTCTTCTCTGATATTTCTTCTAGCGGCCGATTAGGTCGAACCAATATATGCTCCACATCATCGATGTTTACAAAGTTATATTTTTTCTTGCTTCGATAAAAATCATTGATAAGATTTCGAGCAATTGAAAACAACCAGGCATCGAAAGGTGCTTTTTTAGGATTATATTTTTTTATGTTAATTAATGCTTTAAGAAAAACTTGTGCAGTAAGATCATCCGCTGCAGCAGCATCATAACAACGATAACGAACGTAGTTATAAATACGATTGAAATACCGGTCATAAAGAATGACAAAAGGTTCAGCGTTTGCTTCTGCAATCCGTTCGTCTTCCAACACTACCCATTCTGTTTTTTTCATATTCATTCCAACAATAAAATAATTCAATTAAGGTATTGTTACTGATTAATACGGGAATCTACGTGGAGTATTACACATTGTAGGATGAATTCGGTGATGAATACATTGAATGAAGGGAAAGTGTAGTTACCTGTAACAATTTCTTGTCTATCGTTGTGAAAGACTTATCAGGGATTTAAATTAAAAGAGACTGTCCTTGTGTTCCGGGTTCAATCTCTTTTGATTATCGAATCAAATGCACTGCGAAGGCAATGGGTTGATTTATAGAAGATGTTTCGGACGATATCGAGTTTCTCATCCAATGTCTTAATTTAGGTTATTATGGATTGGGGTTTAAATCTGCGTCATAGTCAAAATCGAAGTCTATTGAGCCATCTGTTTCGTCAACACTGATGTTGAACAGGCTGTTGAGGGTAAGAATTGCGGGAAGCTCCTCCACCTGAGTAGTCATTCCAGAAAGTTTAGGGTCGGTGACATAGGAATTGGTAGTGCAGATGCCGTCTCCAAGCATGACAGTATAACTGCTGGTGGTTTCATTGTATGCTACAGTTGATTTTGGCGGTAAAACAATCATGAAACCGCCGTCTGATTGGGGGAGAACTTGAGCACCCACACCCAGAGTCATGTCAGTGGAGAGGAATGGAAGAAGGGAATTGTTAAGATTGACATTCAATCCCCCATCTTCGGTTTGAGAGTAATTGAAATAGACTCCTTGTGGAACAAGGATAGCGGTTTGACCGGTTTCTGTCTCGACAATTTCCATACCCTCATAAGCTGGAATGGCCTGTTCGCAGGGATCATAAGCCCCAAAAGACTCGGAGAGCAATCGTTCAGGCAATGCGCAGCGGAAGCCGATCGTATCAGAGGCAAACCACATTGGTGTGGCCTGACGGTGCCAGCTCAAGGCTGCTTCGGGGCCTTCTGCCCAGCTTCCACCACGGGTGATGCCCACATTACTTGCGTTTATTGGCCCCATCGGATCAAGCAGATCTCCCTCTGAATAATAGTTCGGGTCGAAGATATCGAACATCCATTCAGCTACGTTGCCAGTCATGTCAAATTCGAGCATAGGGCTGATACCTGCGGGGAATGAACTCACAGGCGAGGTTCGAGCATATGAGTCAGTTTCACCAATAATGTTAGCCAGTATCCCGCTAACAGATTCATTTCCCCAGGGATAGTTTGTAGTGCTGGAACCCAGAGCCGCATACTCCCACTGTGCATCAGTTGGCAGGGTGCGGCCAGCCCATTCACAATAGGCCAGGGCATCCATGCGAGTTACATGGACTACCGGGTGATTGAACAGTGCGTCAATGCCGGTGGCGATGCCAGCGGGATTTTCCCAACTGGCCTCTTCATTGAGGATAAATTCACCGTTTGTCATAAGATAACTGCCGTTATCATTTACGACTCGTTCCGGTTGATAATTGGTTTCATCGATGAAGAAACGGAACATATCGTTGGTTACTTCTGTAACGTCAATCCAATAGGCACTCAATTCTACGGTATGCTGCGGTTGGTCCGCACTGAAAAACCCTTCCTCTGCGCACGCATCACAGAGCGGCTTTCCCGTTTCAACCATGTTATCGTTGGCTCCCATTTGGAATGTGTTGGGAGGGATACAGGCCATGACCATATTGTCTTCTGGTGAAATCCAGGTTTGTCCGAGGTCTGTGCAGGGGGGCGGAGCATTTTTGTGCTGGGCAACTTCTTCTAAAATTTTAGTTGGAGTGGGAGCAAGCGTCGCAACCACCTGTTCTTCTACTTCTGTTTCTTCTTCTACCAGAGCCTCTTCAGTTGCTTGAGGTGGTTCCGTTGTTTTAGTTGCAGTGGGGTCAATGACCATGACGTTGGTAGGAACAGTCTCTGCGATTTTGTTGCAGGAACTTAACAAGGTCAATAGTATTAATAAAAGGCATAGGCTGGTGAGTTTTGTAATATTCATTTTTTCCTCCTGATTCAGAAATGGGGGATGACGATGATTTTTTGGGTGAAGTCATTGAAGTAAACAAGGATGGAGCGTTTGCTTTGATTACGTTATCAACTTCTAGTATAGCATGCTTGTAAAGTTGAGCTTTGTAATTTTGTGAGATTGGGTATATCCTCATAAATCTCAGGTTTATAAACTTAGCGAACATGTCTCAAAAAAGATATTCATTGTCAAAATTGAGTGTTGATTCATTTTGCTGTTTCGTGTATAGTTGCTTTTATCATCGAAGTTTTCTGAGGTATGGTTAAAATCAAGATGTCCGAAAAGCTTAAAACCATAAACTGGCAGGTAAATCTGATTGGATTGGTAATGTGCCTTTCCTTGTTTGGTGATCTGGCATTGTTCGCAAGTCTTCCAGTTTATCATCTCCAGCTTGGCATCTCAGTTGTGAGTTTGGGCCTTGTTTTCAGTATTCACCGACTGATTCGAATTCCGGGGAACCCGATCTATGGTGCTGTGATGGGGAATCACTCCAGAAAGCCTTTTTTCTATCTGGGAGTGTTCTTTGCTATTCTCTCAACTGCTGGATATGGCGTCGCGAATGGGCTTGCGCAGCTCATTTTCTTCCGTATTCTATGGGGGTTGGCGTGGATATTCATTTATCTGACCAGTATGGCGATGGTGGTTGATCAAACCCGTCAGGAGAATCGCGGTAGATGGATGGGTACCCTGAATGCCTGGTATTTAGCCGGAATTGCGGGGGGCTCTTTCGCAGGTGGTTTCCTTGTCGATTTGCTGGGCTTTCGAATTTCCATGTTCTTGTGTGCAGCTTTTTCATTGTTAGCTTTATTGATCCTTCATCGGCTGGTCATAGAAACAAAACAGGAACGATTCGTATTTGACAGAGGGGTGATCCTGTCAGAGATAAAAAACCAATTTGTTGGAATTACTGAAAGCCTGGGAAAAATAAAACAAAACAGGAAGATCGTACTGATTCTCATTGTTTATCTTATCTATCAATTTGCCGGGGAGGGGGTTGCGCTTTCAATGCTTGCTTATTCTCTTCTGGAAAGATTTGGAAGTTCGATTTCAGTCGGCTGGTGGGTGATGGGAGCTGCGACTGTTTCCGGTTTGTTTTTGGCATTTCGTTATCTATTTTCTGCCTTGATCAGCCCAAGGATTGGTTCATTATCCGACCATCGGGCTGACGGGAACCGTTTTGCGACCACATTTGCCGGGTTGGTGGTTGGTGCAATCAGTTTTCTTTTTTTGGCGTATGGAAATCAAATCGGGTGGGTTTTGTTTGGCATTCTTCTCAATGCGATTGGAGGAGCGGCGATGCTGGTTTCTTTGGCTGCGATGATCGGTGATGTTTCAGCGCGCGATTCAGGTACAAATTGGTTAGGGGTTTATGCAGCAGCAGGCGATATTGGGAGTTCATTAGGGCCGCTGAGCGGATACCTTTTACTGCCCATATTGGGTGTGCCGAGTGTTTTTTTATTATGCAGCATTTTGTTTGTGACTTGTAGTATGGTTCTTGTTGGTTTTCAAAAAAATCTATTCAAAAAGGTTAGGTTAGGAGATTGAATGAGTAAGAAAGCAGTGTTGTTTTTAGTTGATGGGATGCGGGCGGATGCATTGGCGGCAACCCAGACACCAACGATGGATAAGATGATGAAAAATGGAAGTTACACGCTTTCGGCACGTACAGTGATGCCGTCAGTCACACTTCCCTCTCACGCATCATTATTTTTCAGTGTGCCTACTACCCGTCATGGGATTCTGACTAATACCTGGCATCCGATGGCGCGGCCGCTGCCCGGGTTGTTTGATGTGCTTCATAAGAACGATCTGATCTGTGCTTCGTTCTATAATTGGGAGCAGCTGCGGGATCTTTCGTCACCCGGGGCTCTGGCAGCCAGTTTTATGCTGAGCAATCTTGATCAGCCGGTGGGTGAAGCAGATTTTGAATTGACACGGTTTGCTCTGGATTGGTTGACGATACATGACTTTGACTTTGCTTTCATTTATCTCGGGCAGACGGATGAGGTGGGACATTCGCAAAGTTGGATGAGCGATCCTTATTTGGAGTCTATCCACGCCGCCGACATCTGTATGAGGATGGTGATGGAAGTTCTGCCGCCAGAGACGAATTATTTTGTTACAGCGGATCATGGCGGGCATACCCGACACCACGGTACACCCATGAAAGAAGATATGACAATCCCGATTTTAGCAATGGGGCCAGATATGCCGCAGGGGAAAGAGCTGGGTGAAGATTGCAGCATTACGGATATTGCCCCGACTATTGCAGCCCTTTTTGGTGTTAAGATACCGAGACAATGGTCAGGAAAATCTCTGTTTTAAGCATTACAATTTAATCATCATAGAAAAATCTGAAAATAATTAAACTCGTCAACCAATATTAAAACACTTTGGTAAATAGGGTTCTTTATAGAATAGATTTGGACATGTACTTATCGTAAATAAAACTTGTTGAAAGAGGAGCTTGTAATGACAGAACCCTTTAAAGGTCTGGGTGCTTCCCGCGGTCTGGTCTATGGGCCGGTCTGGGTCTATCGACCTGTAGAAATCAATGCAGAACGGAGAGTGTGTGAAGTTCCAGCGGAGGAGCTTGTGCGTCTGGAAAATGTTATAGCGAAAGCGAAAGAACAATTGCAGCGTCTTTATGAGAAAGCGTTAAACGACGTAGGCGAGGAAGAAGCTGAGATTTTTCAGGCTCACAGCATGTTTCTGGATGACCCCGAGTTGATGAAAATGATTGAAGAGCTGATCACAACAGAAAAAGTCAACGCGGAATTCGCCGTGCAAAAATCAATAGAAAGCTTTGCTGTTACGTTAGAAGCAATGGATAATGAATATTTTCAGGCTCGCGCACAGGATGTACGGGATGTGGGACGGCGGTTGATTTATCTATTGAATGGTTATGATCCTGAGTCGGCAGACTTGCCAAAAACCCCCGTGATTATTCTGGCAGAAGACCTGACACCCTCTGACACAATGCAATTTGACCGGCAGTTCATTTTGGGGCTTTGTACACAAAAAGGCGGTCCCACCTCGCATACAGCAATCCTGTCACGCAGTTTGGG
>CAZQSG010000087.1:0-2262 GCA_964595925.1 uncultured Anaerolineaceae bacterium
CACAAATGGGCAGACCTTTCGGAATATGGTTTTGGTGTCAGTCTTTTGAACGACTGTAAATATGGCTATAGCACCCTCAGTAATGTGATGCGTCTTTCATTGCTGCGCGCGCCGAAACATCCGGATCCAGTCGCAGATATTGGCAGTCATCGCTTCAACTATGCTGTGATGCCCCATCAGGGCACCCTGCAGGAGAGCGGTGTTATCGCTGAAGGCTACAGATTCAATGTGCCATTACAGGTTACCCGCACCAACGCTGCCCCCAACGAGGTCTCTTTCTTCAACATCGATCATCCTGGTATTGTGATTGACACCGTCAAAAAGGCTGAAGACTCTGATGAAATCATCGTCCGTATGTACGAGAGCTTTGGTGCACAGGCTGATGCAGCACTGTCGACAGGGCTACCGGTGCTGGGCGCAGTTGAAGTCAACCTGCTGGAACGTGAAATCGGTGAGATCAAAGTGGAAGACAATAAAATGACTTTGCACTTCACACCTTTCCAGATTCGAACGTTGAAGTTGAAGGTATAAAAAACATTGTGTTACGTGCAACAGTCCCTGGTAATGCCAGGGATTGTTGATTTAACCATGAATTTTTTGGATTCCATCATGTGAAGTAGACACAAAGGGTTGTTGCCCTGAGCGAGACTCGGCTACGCCGAGCTAAGTCGAAGGGTCTTTGTGGTACAGCATTTGTAAACCTTTCTTCGGGTGAGAAAGTGATTGATGCCGAAGATAAAACTGATCTTTTGACTCGCTTAAAATCAGCTCTGCTGATTCTGCTCCCTCAAGACGACAAAACAAAGCGTCATTATTTATATCCGTAACTCATTTAACAATACTGTCACCCTGAGCGAGACTCGGCGCAACCGAGTTAAGTCGAAGGGTCTTTGTGGTGCCGCATTTGTAAACCTTTCTTCGAGTGAGAAAGTGATTGATACCGAAGATAAAACTGATCTTTCGACTCGCTTAAAATCAGCTCTGCTGATTCTGCTCCCTCAAGACGACAAAACAAAGCGTCATTATTTATATCCGTAACTCATTTAACAATACTGTCACCCTGAGCGAGACTCGGCGCAACCGAGTTAAGTCGAAGGGTCTTTGTGGTGCCGCATTTGTAAACCTTTCTTCGGGTGAGAAAGTGATTGATACCGAAGGTAAAACTGAGCTTTCGACTCATCAGTTGACAATCCTCATCACATTCAGTATCGTTAATCCCATGAATATAGACTACCTGACCCTTTCTTGCTGGAAGGACGAGACGAAGAAATTCCTCTCCGCACGGGTGCAGAACATCCTTCAGGTGGATGAACTCTCGATCGGTATGGAACTGTATGCCGGCCAGCGTCTCAACCTGCTTCTTTCAGCGCATCCGCAAAATGCCCGTGTCATTTTCACGCCCTACAAACTGCGCCGTGGTGTCGATAAACCGCACACATTTCTATCATTACTGCGCAGCCGCCTTAAAGGTGCACGTCTCATTGACATCCAACAGCCTCCCTGGGAACGCATTCTGAATTTCATTTTTGAGACGCCCGAAGCTCAATTCACTCTCGTGGCTGAGCTGATGGGGCGTTACTCCAACCTCATCTTACTGGATAAAAACAAAGTCGTGCTGGAAGCGATCAAACGTATTCACTCCCACCAGAACCGGCATCGCGTCATATTACCCGCACATTCTTACCAGAACCCACCTACGCCAGAGAACCGCTTTGCGCCGGACGCCGTCAATTGGGAAGCAGTGCTGGCACATCAAGCCGAAGAGAAAACCCTGGCACGCTTGCTGAGTAAACACCTCCTTGCCACCAGTCCCACCCTTGCACGGGAAATTGAAGCCCGTTTGGGTGAAGCCATACCGACCTCTGAAACCTTAGAACCGATTATCGCAACGTTCTTTGGCAGCAGCGCAGAAAACCAGTGGCGTCCTTCTCTGGGATATGATAACGAAGGCCATCTGATTGCCTTCGCGCCCTACGAACTAAAACAATGCGCTCGCAGTGGACCCGTCGAAAGTATCAATGAAGCCATCCTGCAATATATAGAGCATGGGCAGACTGCAGATCCCTACGCCCAGGCACGTCGTCAGACAGCTGCGCACCTGCAAAAAATTCATAGCCGTATTGATAACCGCATCCATAAAATGCGTGCTCAAAAAATTGATCCTTCGAAAATCACTCGTCTGCGAGAAAATGGTGAACTACTCCTCAGTTATCAATTCATGGTTCAGCGCGGCATGAGCGAAATCGAAGTGCCGGATTATGA
>CAZQSG010000087.1:2362-9900 GCA_964595925.1 uncultured Anaerolineaceae bacterium
GTTATCAATTCATGGTTCAGCGCGGCATGAGCGAAATCGAAGTGCCGGATTATGACGACAATCCGCGCATAATTCGCTTCAATCCCCGCCTAAGTCCCAGCGAAAATGCACAGCACTTCTTCAAACGCTATAACAAAGCACAGCGTGCCATCAAAGGGCTGCCGCGGCGCATGAGGCAGGAAGAGGCTCATCTGATCTATCTCGAACAGCTGGCTGCTGATCTTGCGCTGGCTTCCTCTCGCCCGCAAATTGACGCTGTTTATAATGCGCTTGTTGAAGAAGGCTGGTTGAAAGAAAAAAAACGCAGCAAATCACCCGATGGCGGGCCGCTCCGTTTTGAGCTTGAAGGATGGGTGATTCTTATCGGCCGCAGCGCAAAGCAAAACGAACAGGTCAGCTTCAAAATGAGTTCACCTGAAGATCACTGGCTGCATATTCATGAAAAACCCGGCGCGCATGTCATCATCAAGAGCAATGGGAGAGAAATTCCGGAGAGTGTACTTCATTTTGCTGCCCAATGCGCAGCTTATTATTCCTCCGCAAGGCAGCAAACTAGCGGAGTGCAGGTGGATATCACCCGACGCAAAAACATTCGTCACATTCCCGGCGGACATCCGGGACTGGTCACCTACCGTAACAGTGAAAGCCTGTGGGTGGAGGACACCAGCCTTAAACCACGCTTAGAAACCTGAGTTCTATTCAATTATTCATGGTCGTTGTGAAACCCTTTGGGCAGCGAAAACTCCTTCTTTGGAGAAGAAACCAGCCCCAATTCCTGCCGCAGTTCAGCCAGAATTTCTTCTCGCAGCTGCGGGCGAAGTTCTTCTTCCAATATCGGTATCATCACTGTCTGTACAGCAGCATTCTCCCGCTCTTGCTGGCGCTGATCGCCATGCATTGCCAGATCACTGCTGAAAATGGTAAGCCCAATCATCATCATTATCACCCATGAAAGAACAACTGTTATCCCAATGGCAACTCGTTTATTTATCAATAGCCATTTCGCCCGAAAATCCAGCACCTCCTGACGCATTTCAGACAATTCAGACAGATAACCATCAACATTATCAAGGTGGCGCTGAAGAGACAAATCTGCTTCATCCACCGTCTGTGCAATGGCCTCAACATCAGATTGGATTTCATCGAGACTGTCAGAAGCACCAGCTAAATCCTCCTGAAATTGACCGAACTGTGACGAGAGTGTGCTCACCTGATCCGACATTTCTCCAACACCGTCCGTCATAGAAGTTGATGTCGTGGAGTATACATGCCCAATCAGAGGCACTCGATTGATGAAAGATAATGCGTTTTCAACCGATTGCATACCGTACTCCAATGTCTCAAGTGATCCCTGCAATCCGCCCATCGCCCCTACCAGATCCTCACCAACAAAATCTGAAGTTCGGTCAAGAACTGGTGTAATGCTGGTCAGCATTTCCGCAAGGTTGTCTTTGACATTATTGACGGACTGCAATCCTTCATTCAGAATTTGCAAAGTCGCAGCAACTTCTTCCAACGCATCATAAGCCAGATCAATTGAATCCACTACAACCTGCGTTGTCTCAATCAAAGCAATTTCTGCACGCGGTTTTAATTCCCACGCCCCCCAAATACCAAAACCACTGAGGGCAACACCTACAATAGCACTGATTACCAGAACGATACCAGAAAAACGATACATAAAGGAGCGCATTTTTCACCTCACAAGAACCAGGATGGTAAGAATGGGTTAAAGCTTTTGGAACACCATTACCAATTCTGCGTTACAACAGAATTATAACAACCTTCAGACGTTTTTTTATCAGGACAATGTTGCTTTATAAAAATTATGATTCCTGGATAAGAATAAATGAAACTCGGACACGCTTACACAGGATTTCATTCACTCATCGCACCCGGCGTTTCCACCGGGTTTTAATTTCCAATTCCCGAGGACTGACACCCTCCTCCAACTCTAAAAATTGACGCAGCAATCGTGAAAACTGATTATCCTCATCAACCATCGGATAATGACCACTATCGTTAAAAACAATCCCCCCCATCGATTGCGGGAATTCTTCAGGGTGAGGTTCAGATGGAACCGGAACCAGGGGATCATTCGCACCGTACACGATCAACGTTGGCATCGTTAACGAAGGTAATTTCCCATCAACCAAGAAGGTTTCAAAATCCAGGACTGACTGTACTATGGCCTGCTGGTCTGCCTTTAGAGCCTCAAGACTCACCGCCTTCCGATCTTTGTCAGTTGGATAAAGCCAATCAACCAGCCCCACAGGTGTTTCAGATATCAATCGATGATTAAAATTACCACTGACCGGACAATTGACCAGCACCAACCCTGAAACTTTCTCCCTGCTGCGAAGTGCATATTGAATGGCAACCATGCCCCCAAAATCATGTCCCACCAGTGCGACTTTGTCGACGATTCCCAATTGATGAATGAAGTCTTCCAACAGGTCTGTCTGTGATTCCAACCCATAATAAGCTTGATTTTTCGCTGAATCACCAAAACCCCAAAAGTCCAATGCGTAAGCACGATACCCATAAGCCACCGTCTGCATAGAAGGCGCCCAATAGCGCCATGAGCCAGCCCATCCATGCAGAAAGATCACCGGATGACCACGCCCCAGTACCTCGTAATGAATAATTTCGGAGTTACTAACAATCGCACTCATTCATTTTCCTGAGAAATTTTATTCTCCTTTAAGGTTAACTTCACTCGTTCGATCAATTCCGTTGGAGTGAAAGGTTTCAACAGATAATCACTGGCCCCCGCTTCAAACCCCTTATCAATTTCAGTATCCTGTCCCTTTGCGGATAAAAACATAACGGGAATATGCGCAGTTTTCTCGTTCGCCTTAATCATTTTACAGGCTTCATAGCCATCTAAACGAGGCATTCGCACATCCATCAAGATTATGTCGGGGATTTCTTCATCAGCAAGACGAACTGCTTCCTCCCCATCCCTCCCTGAAATTACATTAAACCCCGCATATTGAAGGGTATAAATTAACAGATGTCGAATGTCTTTCTCATCTTCTATAACCAGGATTTTAACCATATACCATCCTCTCTTTGAACAGGCATCATGAACGAGAAGAGAGAACCTTCACCGTAAATGTCAGTGCTGGTAAACCAAATCTCTCCCACATGCATCTCGACAATTGCTTTTGTAATCCATAGTCGAGGTCGGGTACCAACACCTGGAAAAATTGTGCCAAGTTTAATGAATTCCATCAGGTCCGTCTTTCATTGATCAAAATCTGGAGAAAGCAAATACATATCACATCAAGTGGAAAAGTTTGTTTATTAATATTTTTTTGCACCTTTCTGCCGCTCTTCAACTGCTAATTCTGTTATCTCCCGAATATCGGAAAATTCATGTGTACTCGGTGAAACTATGCCAATTGCAAGATTGATGAGAGGAACCTTTTCGCCATCAGAAAGGGTCACAAAACCCTGTTCACGATCAAGAAAGCTATAAAAAATATGGGCTTTTTTGACAAATTCTTCACGGAGATTTTCTACAATTTTTTTCGCATTATTCTCGCTGGTCAGGATAACAAAATGTTCACCACCGGTATGCCCCGCGAAATCATCGAGTGAACCCGATTTATTCAATATATCAGTGATCGTCATTCCCATCAGCCGTAACACTTCATTACCCTGAATGAAACCATAGGCATCCTGTAAACCCCTGAAATGCTGAATTTCAATATCGATCAACGCCCAATCTTCTTCTCCAACCAGAGTACGCAATTGATCTTCAATCACCCGCCCTGAAGGTAAACCAGAATTTGGGTCTGTTAAGGAATCACGCTCAGAATGGGAAATTGCATTTTTTACGCGAAGTTTTAACTCAGCGAAATCAAACGGTTTGGTAATGTAATCATCTGCGCCAAGCGCAAGCCCTTGCAGCTTATCACTCAGATCATCTTTTTGTGTCAGGAAAATCATCGGAATATGGCTGGTACGGGGCTGAGTACGTAATTTGCGAAAGACTTCATAACCATTGATATCGGGCAGCATAATATCCAGAATAATCAGGTTCGGCATTCCACACCGGGCTTTGTCTAAAGCTTCACTTCCCTGCGTTGCAATGTCAATTTTATAATCCCGCTCAAAAAACATTTTTAACATCTTTGAGATATCAGAATCATCTTCAACAATTAAAATTTTCGGTTTTTCCATGTTCCCCTCCTGATCATGGGGTAGACGGTAATTTCCATATGCAGCTGATAAACCACTGTTCAGATTATTTTCAAATCATGTGTACTCAAAAGAAAAGGGGAGTGATAATAATTATTGCAATTATAATATAAAATATAAAAGAGAGGTGCCAGGATACAATTCAAACCCATGAGAGGAGTAAAAGAAATCAATCTTGACAAAATGGATTATTTTGATATATTTAGTTAGATTAACTAAATAATAATGAGTAAAAATTCTTATGAATTCTTCTTTTGAAAATCAATTCCTCAACTTGCTGCTGCACATAAAACGAACTGGACCAAATTTTTCTTCTCTTGAAGAGGTTAACCTCACCCCTGCTTTGTTCACTTATCTGAATACCATTCAACAATTCCCAATTTCAACTTTAAACGAAGTCAGTCAACACCTAGGAGTAACGCCTGCCAGTGTCAGCAAGGCGATTAATCGATTAGAAAAAGACAACCTTATCAAACGCGAACACAATCCACATGATCACCGCTCTTCAGTTTTCACTCTAACAGCTCATGGCGATGAAATTTATGAGCTTGTACAATCTTTCCGTCGTAAAAAAGCGAAAATGCTGCTTGATCGCCTTTCAGAGAAAGAGCAGCGTACTTTCCTTTTCCTTTTCAGCAAATTATTAGATTTTAAATAGGAGCAACAAAATGAATCCTCAAATGATTATGACCGCTGTTATTACCTTTTTGCATGACTTTTTCACCGCAGTTTGGATTGGCGGCCTCTTTGTTCTTCTTTTTTCAACGCTGCCCGGTTTGAAAAAAGCTGGTCTTGATATGAAGGTTACTCAGAAAACCGCTCTGCTTATTCAAAAACGAATGCAGCCATTCGTCATTATCAGCATTATCGGTATTATCATCACCGGTATCCAACTCTCTATCGGCGGGGGCCGGGTAAATGGGTTTTTCTCATTCTCATCTCGATACACAACGATTCTTTCCATCAAACATATTTTTTCTGTCTTGATGGTTCTACTCGCTGCAACGCGTACGGTCGTCCTCAACAAATCAAAAAAATCTCAATCAAAGAAACTGGGAAAAATCAGCGCAGCCTGTCTGGTAGCAAACTTCACTTCCGGTATTATCGTTCTTTTCCTCTCAGCAATGTTATCGGTAATGCCATAAAAAGATAATTTTTTTTACAGAAAGAAAAAATTCTCTAACCAAATAATCGGTTAGAGAATTTGCATTATAATCAGGCTTAAGATTCAACCAAAAGAACCTCTATATTCTTAAAAATCACTAATATCGTGGAGGAATTTTATATGTCTAAACCATCTATCCCTCATTGGGATCTATCAAATGTGTACCGGGCTCTTGATTCAGACGAATTTTTAGCAGCTCGTGAACAAACGAACGAGATGTTGACCAAAATGGAAACTTTTTTCAAAACAAAAACGAACTCCATTACAGCGAAGAACAGCCCACAAGAGATTGAAGTTGTCCTTAGTGAAGCAGTGGATCAACTCAACGAGCTTCAAACACTGGCATTTACAATCCGCTCTTATGTATCTTCTTTCGTTTCAACCGATTCTTACAATCAACTTGCCATGCGCACCATGTCTGAACTTGATACCCCAATGGTCCGCATGCAGCAGTTGGGAGTGCAATTCAATCATTGGGTAGGAAGTTTGAAGGAAGTTCTGCCAGAAGTACTTAAAATCGACGGCAGCGCTAAAGAACACCTGTTTTCCATCATGGAAACCGCTGAACAGAGTAAATATATGATGAGTCCCACCGAAGAATCACTGGCAGCAGAATTGAGCACCAGCGGCGTCAATGCCTGGAGAAAACTGCAAGGTACGGTTACTTCTCAGCTGAGCGTTCCTTTCGAACTGGATGGTGAAATTCAGAACCTGCCCATGCCTGCTCTGATCAATCTACACGGACACCCCGACGAAGACGTGCGGCGGCGTGCCTATGAGGCTGAAATGGAAGCCTGGGAGAGCGTCAAAGAAACGCTGGCAGCCTGCATGAACGGTGTTAAGGGTACAGTTAATACCCTCAATAAACGCCGTGGCCGTGAAGACGCCCTGCATTCCTCGATCGACATGTCCCGCATTGACCGTGAAACCCTCGAAGCTATGTTGAGTGCGATGAAAGATTCTTTCCCCATGTTTCGAAAGTATTTTCACGCCAAAGCCAGACGTTTCGGCAAAGAAAGTCTGTCATGGTGGGATATCTTCGCTCCTGTTGCCAACTCCAATAAAACATACACCTTTGAAGAAGCCCGTGCATTTATCGTTGAGAACTTTGGTAAATTTGATGCTGAATTGGCTGCTTTCGCTGACAATGCTTTTGAAAAGAACTGGATTGATGCTGAACAACGCAGCGGCAAGCGCGGCGGTGCCTTTTGTATGAGCGTTCCCGGCGTTAAAGAATCACGTATTCTGTGCAACTTTGATGGCTCACTCGACCAGGTTTTCACCATCGCGCACGAATTAGGACATGGTTTTCACAGCCATTGCATCTATCAGGCTGACAAAACCATCATGCAGTCTGACACGCCCATGACGATGGCTGAAACTGCTTCCATCATGTGCGAAACCATCGTCACCGATGCCGCCCTGACTCAGGCCGAGAGCAACGATGAAAAACTCGCCATCCTCGAAACCGCCCTCATCGGTGATTCTCAGGTGATTGTGGATATTTACTCCCGCTACCTGTTCGAAAAAGAGGTCTTTGAGCGCCGGGCGAAGTCTGAACTCTCCGCTGATGAACTCTGTGAGATCATGGAAAATGCGCAGAAGACCACCTATGGTGATGGTCTCAACGAGAAAACGCTGCACAAATTCATGTGGACATGGAAACCTCATTACTATTATTCTGGCCTTTCTTTCTATAATTATCCCTATGCCTTCGGTTTGTTATTCGGCCTCGGGCTTTATGCGGTCTATCAGGAACGCGGCGAAAACTTTATCCCTGATTACAAGAATCTGCTGGCCAGCACTGGTGAAGGTACCGCCGCAGAATTGGCCGCCCGATTCGACATCAATATCCGTGATAAGAAATTCTGGGAAGGCAGCATCCAGCAGATCAGCAAACGCATTGACTTGTATTTGAGCCTATAATTTTTTTGGAATTAATGTCAACCGGCTGGCGAATTCGCCAGCCGGTTTGCTGATTCAATTGCTGAATCGTATTCATTTTTGTCTTCCTGAGTGAGAGAATCCGTAGGATTTGCGAATCGAAGAATCACTAATGCAAAACTTTATCTGAGATCTTCTATATGCAATAAATTTTCTTCTTAAGGTTCAGTGATCTTTCGTTTAAAATCAACTTCGTTGATTCTCACTCAAGATGACAACT
>CAZQSG010000088.1:0-9830 GCA_964595925.1 uncultured Anaerolineaceae bacterium
CAGGGGAGAAAGAAAGAGTGTTATTGCACTTAAGGATGAGAGGTTGTTATTCCGCGAAATGATAATGGGGTTTATATAAAAATGTCCTCAACCCAGCTGCGTTGAGGACATTTATTAATGTCTGAAAAACTAGAAATAAGGCTTAGCCGTGGATGGCATGGCCTAATACATCATGGGCGGCTTCCATCACAACTTCACTGAGGGTGGGGTGAGCGTGAACGCTGTTAGCAACATCAGTAATTGTCAATTCTGCGTTATTAGCCAGCACCAACTCGGGCAGTAATTCAGCGACATTAGGGCCAATCATGAATGCACCGAGAATTTCATCGAGCTTTGAGTCAACGACAAGTTTCACAAAACCCACGCCTTCATTAAGTCCCAGGGCCTTTCCGTTAGCTCCAAAGTTAAAACGGCCTACCTTAACCTCGTATCCTGCTTCAATGGCTTTGGCCTCGGACAAACCGAAGGAAGCAACTTGAGGATGGCAGTAGGTGGCCCGCGGGATATTATGATAGATGAGCTTACTGGTTTCTTCACCCGCAATGGTTTCTGCGGCAACAATACCCATGGCGGAGGCAGCATGTGCCAGCAAGAGTTTGCCAGTTACGTCACCGATGGCATAAACACCGGGGATATTGGTGGACATGGTATCATCGACAGCGATGAAGCCGCGTTCATTTAATTTCACTCCCGCATTCTCCAATCCGATACCTTCGGTATTGGGACGGAAGCCAATCGCTACGAGTGCCTGCTCGGCTTCAAGAATCTGTTCTCCTTTTTCAGAACTGACCGTGATTTTGACACCTGAGTCTGTTTTTTCAATTTTCTCCACGCGATGACTGGGAAGAACGTTGATCTTAGCGCGTTTGAATTGTTTGCTGAGTTCTTTAGTGATCTCTTCATCTTCGGTGGGGAGGATTGAAGGCAGCATCTCAACGATAGTCACTTTGGTGCCATAGCTGTTCCAGATAGTAGCAAATTCACAACCGATTGCGCCGCCGCCGATAATGATGACGGATTCTGGACGGGTTTCTTGAAGGATTGCTTCCGAATACGTCAGCACTTTTTCACCGTCTATGCCCATCCAGGGAAGTACGAGTGAACGAGCGCCTGTGGCAACAATCACTTTTTGGGTTTCTAGAATAACAGTCTCGCCCTTATCATCAGTGACTTCAACCTGGGTGGCAGATTTCATCATGGCGCTCCCCATATGAACGTCAATGTTGTTTTTCTTCATTAAGAAACCAATCCCTTTAGTGAGACGGTTGGATACTTTGCGGCTTCGTTTGACTGCAGCGGCATAATCGAGTTCCAGATTGTCCATCTTGATTCCGAAAACTTTGGCATGGTGGAGGAGTGTGTCTGCCACTTCAGCGTTTTTTAGCAGTGATTTCGATGGAATGCACCCGACGTTTAGGCAAACGCCACCCATCCATTTCTTTTCAACAATTGCGGTTTTTAGACCGAGTTGTGCGGAACGAATGGCACTGACATAGCCTCCGGGCCCTGCACCAATCACAACAACATCATAGTTTTCCATAATCTACATACTCCATAAAAAACGCTATTTCAAAGGTAATTTCTTGATTTCTATTGATATTATTACAAATAAAAATAAAAAAAAGATGAAAAAAAAACAAAGAATATATGTTAAAATAAGTATAAATATTTAAGTAAATTAATCTTTTCTAATCCTCCTGTAAATGGTCTGATATTAACTGCGCTATTAATTTTACTACAATGTTAAACTATCGCTGGAGTTTGATGATTTGAGGTTCAAATGAATGAAAGAATTTTGATTATCGAAGATGATAAGGCGATTGTCCGAGTCCTTGAACGATCTTTGGTCTATGAAGGGTACGAGGTTGATTCCGCTATGAACGGCGAACACGGCCTTGAATTGGTGCAAAAGAAATCACCAGACTTGATTATTCTTGATTTAATGCTGCCTGGTATGGATGGTCTTGAATTCACCGAGAAAATTCGGGAAGAAAACAACGTTCCAATTTTAATGCTTACTGCTCGCGGCGGACTTGAAGATCGAGTTCAAGGGTTAGACAGCGGCGCGGATGATTACATGGTGAAGCCGTTTGAGCTAGAAGAGTTGTTAGCCCGGATTCGTTCATTGTTGCGCAGGTCGAGTTCAGAGCGTTCGATTGTCCTTAAGTTTGAGGATTTGAAGCTGGATACACATACTCGCACGGCACAACGGGGTGAGCGAAATATATCTCTGACAACAAAGGAATATGAATTGCTTGAGATTTTCATGCTTCATCAACGGGAGATTCTTTCTCGAGAGATGATTTTTGACCGTGTCTGGGGGTATGACTTTGGTGGTGAAAGCAACGTGCTTGACGTTTATATCCGCTACCTGCGTCAGAAGTTGGAAGGGGAAGAAGATAGTCGATTGATTCATACCATCCGTGGAACCGGCTACGTACTGCGCGAGAACCCGTAGACCAGTTGCAATAGAGACATTATTATGTCCATTCGAATCAGGCTTTCTCTGTTCTATACTCTGATTGGGTTTAGTTTTTTAATCATATTCAGTATTGGGACAATTTCTCTATTCACTTCCATCCTGAATCAACAGGTGGATGTGATGCTTTCCAGCAGTGCGGATCATTTTTTAATGCACCTATCGGTTGAAGAAGGTGCATTAGTAGTAGACCCGATGCCTGAGTTTAAGAACCTGATCGAAGGCGAGACCATTCTCTATCAGGTATGGGATAATTCAGACCGATTAATTTACCAGAATTATGATGAAAATGGCCAGCAACCACTTTTACCCTTATTGGGAGGGGCTGTGGAACCTGCCTTTGAGACAACCGGACTGGGAGGATTTCGAGTTTTAACTCATCCAATTATTTTGGAAGGTGAGCGACTGGGTTCCCTGCAATTGGGGTATGATCTTTCTACATTTTCTGCAATTGAAAACCGGTTCACCCGTCAGGTAATCCTTTTTGCGACTGTTTCTGTTATTGTTACCTCTTTAACGGTTTTCATTTTGATTAACCAGGGTATTAAAAGAATTATCATAATTACCAATAAGGTAGAACAAATCAACAAGTCTGATGATCCCTCTCTGCGTATTAAAGAAACAGGCCCCATTCATGACGAGATTGGTCATTTGACGGAAGTATTCAACGAAACAATGGACCGCCTGGAGAAAATGATTAATTCACAGCGGCGGTTTTTGATGGATGTCAGTCATGAGCTCCGTACCCCGATGACGATCATCAAAGGCAATGTGGATATCATGCGCCGGTTTGGTAAGTTGGACGACGAAAGCCTTGACACCATTGATGCGCAGACCGACCGCCTCACCCGATTGGCAAACAGCCTCTTGCTTCTTGAGCAGGTGGAATTGGGGCATGTTCAACTGCAGAAGACGGCGGTCAATATAGCTGATTTGCTGCTTGAGGTATATCAGGAACTGGTGGTGATCTCTGAACATAAAAATCAACGCATGCAGGTTGTCGAAATTGATCTGGCGGCGGTAGCGGGTAATCGGGATCAGTTGAAACAAGTTTTGCTCAATCTGGTCAGTAATGCCATCAGTTACACGCCTGAAAGCGGAGAGATATTTCTGTCTTTAAGGAAAGAAGGAAATGAGGTTCGGATTAGCGTTCGGGATACAGGTTCGGGAATTCCAGAAGAAGATATTCCTCACCTTTTTGAACGGTTCTTTCGTGGCGAGAAGTCACGGGGGTGGCACCACACCAGTGGATTTGGTCTGGGTCTGCCGATTGCTTATTGGATCGTTCGCAATCATAATGGCCGGATAACTGTGGATTCAAAGCCGGGGGAAGGGACAGAATTCATCGTTTTTCTTCCTTTGACGGGATGAAACCTGTCAGGAAGATTCTATTAACCCAATTTCTCACCTGTCATCCCTTCGTTCCGTTGGATTTTTCAGAGTTGCTAGACGATTAAGAACGATTGCCATAGAAGATCCGCAGAATGGTAAGGCGTGCGGGAACATTGCGTTTTTCCATCGCCTCAAAAAACGGGCGGTCATCATAAGGTTGGTATTTTTGTATTGCCTGCAGGGTGCCATTGTTCAACGTCAGAATCACATAGGCTGTCTGGCTAATTGGCTTTGAAGGGCCAGCCGATGCCACGCTGACATAGTGCGTATGGGCACCATTAAGCTGAAACGGATGGTGTACATGACCGAAACAAATTAACTGCCGCCCATTGGGTTGAAAATGAGTATCCAATGCGATCGGCGTAGGGCGAAACAATCGGACAAAGCTGTTGTCATTGGGCGGATTTTGCCGGGCATAATGCACAAAGCGCAGGGGAATATCTTCGATGGTGCGTTCGATCTGCATCGGCCATTGGTGAATGAACTCCAACTGGTCATCGCGCAGTTGGTCTCGTGTCCAGGCCTGGTGCCGGTGTTCTTCAATGTTGATCCCGTTTCGGTTTGACTCGACAATATAATGTTCATGGTTGCCCTTAATCAGGAGCCAGTCCGGGTTGTCGATGAAACCGTCGATTACTTCAGCAGGATGGGGACCCATATCAATCGTATCACCGAGATGTACGACCAGATCGGGAGATTCCTGGTGCACTGCCTGCTGGATGGCTTCAAAGGCGGGCAAGTTGGCATGAATGTCAGAGAAGAGGAATATGCGTGTTGTCATAGAGGGTATTATAACGGATTGCAGAGGGGGAGGGAGTGAAACGAGAAAAGACTTATTCAGAGGCAGTAACGTAAATTATTGGAAAATTTGATTGTATGGAGGAAAAGAGGCAGGCAGTGAGAGAAATAAATTTTGCACTAGTGAACTTTCGCTAAAGATTTTTGCAAAAAAGTGTGCCTGAGTATATAATAATAACTATGAAAAAGAATATTTTAAGAATTGTCCCTTTAGGCGGCCTGGGGGAAATCGGCCGCAATATGACTGTCTATGAATTTGATGGAAAGATACTCGTTATTGATGCTGGAATCATGTTCCCGCTTAATAGTATGTTGGGAATCGACTACATTATTCCAGACATGTCATATTTGATTCAACGAAAAAAAGATGTGGTTGGAGTGGTCTTCACTCATGGGCACGAGGATCATATCGGTGCGGTGCAGTATCTGGTTGAAGAAATTCATGCACCTCTGTATGCGACAGGTTTGACACGTGGTTTGATTGAAGTCAAGCTGGCGAGGAAAGGTCTGCTTGATAAAGTAGAACTTTATACTGTTGAAGCCGGGGAGCAGATCAATATCGGTCCATTCACGGTTGATTTCTTCCATGTTTCTCATTCCATCCCTGATGCTGTGGGATTGGCAATAGATACCCCGGCGGGCCTGGTTGTGCATACTGGCGATTACAAATTTGACCAGACCCCCGTGGATAACTGGCCGACTGATTTTGCTGCACTGGCTCACTTTTCGGAACGCGGGGTAATGGCTCTCCTTTCAGATTCCACAAATGCGGAAGAAAAAGGGTGGACGCCATCGGAGCAGGTGATTTATGAGGCGCTGGAACAGGTGTTCATAGAGGCGAAAGGACGTATCATCATTGCAAGTTTCGCTTCGTTGATTTCTCGGATGCAGCAGGTGGCGAATATTGCCATGAAGTTTAATCGCAAATTGGCTTTCGCTGGCATGAGTATGGTCGATAACTCGAAGATGGCGCGTACCCTGGGGTATCTGGATATTCCAGATGAGCTTCTGGTGACCCTTGACCAGGCGTTGAATATGAAGGATTCTAAGGTCGTTATCATGTGCACCGGGTCTCAGGGAGAACCTACGTCGATTATGGGGCGCCTTTCGATGGGGCGCAACCGGCAGTTTGATATTGAACCGGGCGATACGATTGTGCTTTCTTCACATACCATTCCAGGCAATGAGGAGAGTGTATATCGTACGATTAACCGGTTGATTGAACGTGGTGCGAATGTGATTTATGAACATATCCTCCCTGTTCATGTGTCGGGGCATGCCAGCCAGGAAGAGATGAAATTGATGCTCAATCTGGTGAAACCCAAGTATTTGATTCCACTGCATGGTGAATTGCGTCACCTGACCGCGCAGGCCCGACTGGGGTATGAGATGGGAATTCCGAAAGACCATATTGCGGTGATTGAAAATGGTCAGGTAGTGGAATTTGAAGATGGCGTGATGTACATGGCCTCCTCTGAACCTTATTCATATATCTTTGTTGATGGCCGCGGTGTTGGTGATGTGGGTGAAGATGTTGTTCGCGACCGCGAAACGTTGGGAAAAGATGGGGTGATGTTTATCCATATGATTCTGGACCAGAAGGGTCATCTGCTGGATGATAAGATAGGTGTGCAGAGTTTTGGCTTCATGCTTGAAGATGAAGCAGAAAGCACTATGAATGAAGTACGAAAACGAATTATCAAGTTCTTGCAAGAAAAACACAATCCTAATATGGATTTGGAACGAGCGGTAGTGAAAATTTCGAAGAATTATATCTTCAACGAAATTCGCCGCCGGCCACGAATCATGGTGTCGATTCACGAGTTGGAGATTTGATCAATCTTGCGCCAACCCTGATAGAGGGCAAGGTCGCCTTCTTTGCCATCAGAATCAAATTCAAAAATGATCTCAAAACTGCTGGCTGCTGCCAACACGCCCAACTCCTCACGCGTATAGATATGCACGTAACGGTAACCAATCTGCTCTGCCTGTCCGGGCAGGGCATAACGCCAATCGAGAAGATAGTCGTTTTCGTCAACATCTTCAGGCGTAAGTTGAATCGTTTCCCATGGCAGCACACGCTTCATCAGACGGGGGCTGTTTTGAAACTGCCATTCTGAGTGGATGAAAAGACCGCCGGGTTTCAGCAAGTGATTCACGGCCTTTAAAAGAGCCAATCGCAGGTCAGGCGTGGGCAGGTGATGGAGGCTGGCAAAAGCGAGGATACCGTCAAAGGATGCTTCTGGAAGCTGCTTACGCAGGCTCCTGGATTCCATATCACTCAGGTCATACTGTATCTCTAATGAAGGATGTGGAAAAGTTTCGGCTCTTTTTCGGGCATTTTCGAGCAGGGAAGGGCTGAAATCAACACCAAAATAACCTCCCGTACGGTTTTCTTCTGCCCAGGCAGCAGCGACCTGTCCAGCACCGCAGCCCAAATCGAGCCAGTTTCCCTGATTGGGAACATATTGTGGCAAAACATCCAGTACCCGGCGGATACCGGGTTGAATCCTGCGGCGGGTGGCAGCGAAGGCATCACCAAAGTCGAAATAAAATTTTCGATTGAGTTCAATCAGCCGTTGGGTTATAGAAGATTTCATCGTTTATTGTCCGAAAAAGGGAGTACCCAGAATCCAAATTCATAACGCTGACCCGAAGGCAATTTTTGAACATCCTGTCCCCCGCCCAGGAAATCAAAATGTGCGCCACTCTGAAAATAGTCGAGATTGACGACAATAAAATCGCGGCGGGGAAGTTCGTTGATGTGTTCAGCACTTTCCAGGTCTTGCAGAGAATAGGGCCAGACGCTGAGATTGAAACTTGACTGCAGGTCTTCATCTGTTTTAATTTCGATGCCATTGCTCTGATCATCTAAAAGCTGAACCCAGCGCACGTCACAGCGATTACCGTTTTCCTGCGGACGAACATAGTCATGAATCATGTGTTCTACATCGCTCTGGTAAATGCCCATCATCGCCCCCTTTTTCCGGTCTGGCATATTTTCATGCGGACCCCGCCCAAAATAAGTCACCTGATGATACCTGTCAGGAAGGGCAATTTGCAATCCAAGACGAATCATCTTGCGCCGTGGTTGCAAGGCTGCAAATATCCATAGGCGGCCATCGGGAAAGATTTGATAAGTGATCTGTGCTTTTCCTTTGATATGAGGGATTTTGAGGAGGGTATGAATGGCGACTGACTGGTCATCTTGAGGATCAATCAAAATTTCATCTACCCGCTGTCTCATTGCAGCATTTTTCCAATATTTGGGGATCAAGAATCGTCTCAATATGGGGGCAAGGCTTGCCACTCCCCGGTCATTATCGGTCAATGCACGCCAAAAATTGAACCGCGGTCCATATTCAATTACGGTTTTTCCCTGATAACGATAGAAATCTAATTCACCTGTGGGTGCAAACCGTATCAGAAAATCATTCCCACGCGCAAAATAACCGCCCTCATCATCATCTCCGTGAATCATTTCTGTTTTTATTTCCGATCCTATCGGAATGGTGGCGGTTCCAACAGCCGGCGCCTGCCATTCAAATTGCTCTTGAGCCACACAATGCCCTTGCGGTGCCCAGGCAGTATCTTCTCTCAGGGTGAACGAAAAATTCAGGTGATAGAGTTTACTGGATTTTGTTATGAGCCTATCAAGACCGAAATCAGATGCCTTAAGTGTCATTTCTTCACCCGGAGCAAGCGGGAGATCATGGATAGTTTCATGAATGACATGACCATTCTCCATTACTTGAATGCGGCAATCGAAAGCGGATAGGTCGGTGTCCAGATAATGATTCTGAATTAAGAAGGTAGTGCTTTCAGGACTTTCGCCATGTTGTTTGATTTTGATGTTCTGATACTGGTATTTGACCTCAAAAAGACTGGGGTTTGGGCTGCGGTCAGGGCGCAGGAGACCGTTAATGCAAAAGTTGCCGTCATTGGGCTCATCACCGAAATCACCGCCATAAGCCCAATAGGGGTTGTCTGGTTCATCTTCGCAGAGCAAACCCTGATCAATGTAATCCCAGATAAAACCACCGATGAGAGCATCATGGTTTTCGAATAACTCGATGTATTCATCTAAACGCCCCACGCTATTGCCCATCGCATGAGCATATTCGCAGAGCATAATGGCCTTATCCGCATACTGGCTGGCGGACATTTTGTAACTTGAGAAGGGCAGATTGCCCTCACCCCACCCAACCTTAATTGTTTTTCCCGTTATCATATCGCGAAGTTTCGCAGGGGGAGAATACATGGTGCTGAAAACATCGGAAATATCCAGGACATGATCTCCCTCATAGTGGAAAAGCCTCGTATCATCGATGCTGAGCCCCGCCTTTTTCATCTCACGGAAATTATCACCATAACCTGCTTCGTTTCCGAGTGACCACATGAAAATGCAGGGATGATTCTTATCGCGTTCTACCATGCTCTGCATGCGGGAAATACAGCTTGCGGTCCAGCGCGGGTCAGAAGCAGGCAGCTTTTTGCGCAGTCCATGTGATTCAAGGTTGGCTTCGTCCATGACAAGAATGCCATAGCGGTCACACAGATCATAGAAAAAAGGGGCATTAGGGTAATGTGAGGTGCGAATAGCATTGATGTTATTTCGTTTGGCAATCAGAATATCCTGTCTGGTTTGTTCAAACGAAACCGCATGACCATCAACGGGATCCATTTCATGCCGATTGACACCCTTGATGAGGATCGGCTTGCCATTGAGGAGGAGTTTGCGTGCCTTGATTTCGATCTGACGGAAACCGTGTGTCACGGTATATGCACCCTGCTCCTCACCAAGACTATCTTTCAGGGTGATTAACATTGTGTATAGAGTTGGGTTTTCAGTCGACCAGAGCTTTGGGTTTTTAATCGGCAGTAAGGATTCATGCTTGATGATGGCATCGGGTTCAATCTTGTGAATGGGTACTTCTGTACTGGCGATTTCTTTTTGATTGCTGTCGTAGAGCGTGAAAAAAGCCTGCCAATCATGGAGAGCTTCAGGATTGCGGTTGTTGAGTGTGGCTTGAATTCGCAACTCAGCATCCCTGTAGTTTTTATCTAGGCTGCTGGATATGAAGATGTTTTGAATAAAAAGTTTTGGCACCGCGAAGAGCCTCACAGAACGATGGATGCCAGAAAGACGCCACATATCCTG
>CAZQSG010000089.1:0-9793 GCA_964595925.1 uncultured Anaerolineaceae bacterium
AAATTGTTGACCATTAAATTATAGATACACAATAATTAATCTGGTAAGGAGTAAAGAACAATGCTAAATTGGAAGGCAAACTGGCATGAAACTCGGAGGCGAATGATTGGCTGGTGGGAGCATAAAGACCTGGTTGTGCAGACAGCCACACCATTTATTGAGATGCCGCAGTTTGAAGGCGTCTCAGAATATGAGCCTGCTAAAGATGTACTTCAATTTTATACGGACGGGGAGTGGCGGGCAAAATATAACCATGCCCGTCTTTCAAAAAATCTCTATGGGATGGAGTCTTTACCCATTGCTGATATCATGATCGGCCCCGGTTCACTGGCTCTCTATCTTGGTTCAGAACCAGGTCTCAGTTATGATACTGTATGGTATTACCCTACCTGTCAGGATAATCCGAACCCTGAGAATTTGCCCCCACTAAAATTCATGGAAACAAAATGGTGGGATTATACGGTTGACTTGTGCCGCGAAGGCATGAAGTTGGCTGATGGAAAGTATCTGGTCGGTATCCCTGATCTTGTTGAAAATGTAGATGTGCTTGCTTCCTTGCGCGATGCGCAAACCTTGATGATCGATATGATCGAGCGTCCAGATTGGATCAAGGAAAAGGTTATGGAGATCAACCAGGTCTGGTTTGAAGCCTATGACCGCATTTATGAAATGTTGAAAGACGAAGAAGGGGGATCTTGCTGGGGGGCTTTTGGGATCTGGTCACCGGGGAAAAGTGCCAAAGTACAGTGTGATGCAGCCGCGATGTTCTCACCGCGCATGTTTAAAAAATTTGTTGTGCCGGGCTTGAAAGAGCAGTGTGCCTGGTTAGATTATTCGATGTTCCATCTGGATGGGCCGGAATGTATCTGCCAGTTGGATAACCTGCTGGCGATTGAAGAATTGGACGCGATTGAATGGACACCCGGCGCCGCCTACCCAGGTGGTGCTGATCAACGATGGCATGAGATGTATCGCCGCATCCTTGATGCTGGAAAATCGGTGCAGGTGATTCAAATTGAACCAGAAGAGATCATTCCATTGCTGGATATTTTTGGTGGTGAAGGGATGCACATTCTGTCTCATTGCCGTACGATGGAACAATATGAACAACTGCAGAAAGACCTGGAACCGTATTACATGAAGTGATATGAGTTGCTCTTTATTTTTATAAAAGACGAAAGGGTATGATGAGGAGAAAAATCCTGTAATTGTCTGACAATTGACGGGTTTTTCATTATTTTACTTGACGTAATGATTCCTAAGAGTACACTTAATTTAGAGAGATTCTTACAGGGTCATCATTCTTGAATTCTGGAAATAAATTCTCCCCTTTTTCACCTTTATTTAATTAATCATATCAATACAGGAGACAAAATGTCTGAAACTACTAATGCTTTCAAAATGGCACAGCAGCAGTTTGACCATGTTGCTAAATTGCTCAATTTGGATCCGCAGGTGGCAGAGATTTTACGCTGGCCGCTGCGTGAGTATCATTTTCGTATTCCTGTCCGCATGGACAATGGTTTGATACGTGTTTTTGAAGGATTTCGTGTGCAGCACAATGACGCTCGTGGGCCGAATAAAGGCGGTATCCGTTTCCATCCCTCAGAGACCGCAGACACGGTGCGTGCGCTGGCAACTTGGATGACCTGGAAGTGCGCGGTCGTTGATATCCCATTGGGCGGCGGCAAGGGCGGTGTGATTATTGATCCCGCAACGCTATCTGACAGCGAAAAAGAACGACTTGTGCGCGGGTACGTGCAGCAAATTTGGAAAAATATTGGCCCCCGCCAGGATATCCCCGCACCCGATGTAGGAACCACACCTCAGATGATGGGGTGGATGATGGATGAATATTCTAAACTCTCTGGACAATACACCCCTGGTGTAATCACCGGTAAACCTGTGGGTGGCGGTGGTTCTTTGGGGCGCACCGAAGCTACTGGTTTTGGTGTAATTTTCTCAGTACGTGAGGCAATCCAGCGTCTTGGATTGGTTCCGGGTGAATGTAAAGCTGCGATTCAGGGGTTTGGTAATGTAGCACAATATGCTGCGATCGGATTCATTGAATTTATCGAAGGTAAGGTTATTTGTGTTTCGTACTGGGACCGCAACGATAGCAAAGCGTATACCGTCAGCAAGGAAGATGGTATTGATCCTCGTTATTTGAAGAGCATTACAGATCAATACGGTGGGATTGATAAGACCGAAGCAGTTGCCAACGGCTATAAGATTGAAGAAGCGGGGGCATGGATCGGCAAAGACGTTGATGTGCTCATTCCAGCAGCCCTCGAAGGGCAGATCAATGGCGACACAGTGCATCAGATCAGCGATCAGGTAAAAATTATTGCAGAAGGAGCGAACGGTCCCACGACACCTGAAGCGGACGAAGTATTGACTGAGCGCGGAATTTTCCTGATTCCAGATTTCTTATGCAATGCTGGCGGCGTTACTGTTTCTTACTTCGAAGGGGTGCAGAATGATATGAATTTCTACTGGTCACGAGAAGAAGTATTGGGGAAACTGGATGAACGCATGACGAACGCTTTTGCGGCAGTCTACGAGATGTCTGTCGATGAAGGAGTTTCAATGCGTGACGCTGCTTACATGGTGGCAATCAATCGAGTAATGAAAGCAATGGAGTTGCGCGGCTGGATTTAATGGGTTGTTTTCATAGATGAATTATGAATCTCCCGTAAGTCGCATACTCACGGGAGATTGTATTTCGTCGATGAAATTTATGTTATGGTGCTGAGATCCGTTTGAGAGATTGTTTTCTGCAAGATGGATGTCATGGGCCAATTATTGGTACAATTTCTCCAGTAGTACGAAAGGATTGTATAATGTGGCAGATTTCTACAGAACAAGCGCGTGAACTTTATCAGGTGGGAGATGCAGCGCATGGGTTTGAGCATGTGCTGCGTGTGTATCGTATGGCTGAGAAAATTGGGGCAATAGAAGGGGCTGATCTGACGATATTACGGCCTGCTGCATTGCTGCATGATGTTGAAAACAGTATGGTGGATGAAGAAAAACGGAAAAACCATCATCTTTATTCAGCTGAAGTTGCGGGCAAACTTCTGCGGGAACATGGCTGGGAGGAAACAAAAATCCGGGAGGTTCAACATTGTATTCGAGCGCATCGTTACCGTGATGAAAACGAAGTGCCTTGCAGTCTGGAAGCAAAGGTGCTCTTTGATGCTGATAAATTAGATTCGATTGGAGCGGTGGGGACAGCCCGAGCTATTGCTGTGAGTGTTGAGCGGGGACTGCCTTTTTATCAAACGCCATCTTCCAAATTTGTTGAATCTGGAGAACTGTCTGAGGGGGAACTTCACACGACTTATCACGAATTCTGGTTTAAGCTAAAAAATGTTAAAGGGCGTTTATTGACAGAAACAGGTCAGGCGTTGGCAGAACAACGGCATATTATGATGTGTCAATTTTTTGAGCAGCTTGCTAAAGAAATGAACACTTTCTGAGATTTCTGTAACTTACAATAAGATATAATCAGGCTGGACTGAATGGTATCAATGCTGTGATTTTTTTGTGATTATATCCACATAGATGCCTTAATATGATTTTGGTTAACTGGAAAGGATTCTGATGGAACTTACCCTCGAACAAATTGAATTGTGGGCAAAACAAGCGGGTTTGATTTTAAAACAGGGCTTTGGAAAACAGCATAAAATCGGCTTTAAGACTGCAAGCGATCTGGTAACAGAGGTGGATCGACGAGCCGAAGCTTTTTTGACTGGACAGATTCTTCAGCAGTTTCCTGATCACACGATTATTGGCGAAGAAAACGGCACGATTGTGGGAGACCAAACAGCTTGCTGGTATATTGATCCAGTTGATGGCACTACCAATTATGCACATGGGCTTCCGTATTTTTGTGTTTCGCTGGGTTTTGCAGATCACTCAGGAAGCAAGTTTGGCGTTATTTATGACCCGATGGCGGATGAATGTTTTTCCGCTGAACGCGGGAAAGGTGCCTTTTTGAACGGACATCAGATTTCCGTCAGTGGTGTTGATGACCTGAAACGATCCTTGCTTGTTACGGGCTATGCACACAACGAGCCTCAAAAGCTGGATCGGAACAACGAGCTTTTTATCAAGTTGAACGAACGCGGGCAGGCTTTGCGAAGGATGGGTTCTGCGGCGATGAACCTGGCGAATGTGGCTGCTGGTCGGCTTGATGCTTATTGGGAACTGGTAATAAAGCCCTGGGATATTGGGGCAGGATTATTGATTGTTCGCGAGGCAGGCGGTGTTGTCAGCCGCAGTGATGGAAGCCAGAATGAATTATTAAAGCCGCCTTGCAGTATTGTTGCCGCTGCCCCTGGTGTTTATGAGGCTGTGCTCGAAGCTATTCAATAATAATGTTTTGAAAAATTTCGTGAGGTAGTTATTTCAGGTTACCTCTGCGATTTGCAAGTCTACCTGGTCTTTCATTGAATTAAGTGAAGTGTCAATAATATCTTTTTGTTCTGTAGATAATTTATGCGTGACAATGCGAATGTCAAAGCTGCCATTTGGATAAGTGTTATTGACAATGCGGAGAATATTCCCGCCGATTTCCCAGATCATTCCGACCAGACGCGCCATCACTCCTGGACGGTTGCTGCGACTGGGACCTGACAGATGAATAGTACTCCACTCTAATTCATTTTTTGTAATATGCACCTTCTCGAGTTTTTCCTTGAAGTCACTCGTGCTGATGGCACCCCCGCCGACTGCCGCATAGAAGTCTTCAAGATTGGGTGAAGCAAGCAGCCCCATTAATCGATCCACCTTTTCAGGTTCCAGGGCCTGAACATCTTCCAGGGCAACAATGCCTTGATTAAAAAGGATGGGATGGATGATTTGTCGTCCCATTTCAGCTTCGCGTTTTAATTCCTGATTGATGAGAACATTTCGAATGAGTGAAGCTGTGGTAGGGCTGCTGAATGAAAGCCAATCTTTATTGGGTTCTAAACGTTGATCACCAGTGATAACTTCAACGACGTCGCCGGGACGAATGTGGTCAGAGAGTTTGACAAGACTGCCGTTGACTTCAACAGTCGTTACTTTATCGAGAAAATAATCACCCTGGATGGAGGCCACCGCATCCAGTACGGTGGCGCCTTCTTCAACAAATCGCAGGCCTCCGGTGGGGGTGAGGATGGTAATCGGTTTATAATGATCGATTGGTCGATCGTGAGTAAGGTTATAGACGATCCCCCACATGTTTTCGCCTTCCATATTGCGGGTTGCAATGGCTACTTCAATAGCACCGTAATTTTCGAACCAGCCGGTAACTTGCAGCGCCTGGTAGCCATTTTGTCCGACAGCAATATAATCATCGAAATCGGTATGCACGAGATAGGAGCCAAGAAAACTATTGACACCTGCTAAAAGTTTATAACAGTCGCGATCATCATCTGTATCGATGGTAAGACGAAAAGATACAATATCTTCGACATTGCCGAAGTGATCAAGAGAGGTGCGGCGTGCTCGGGCTAATTCTTTGAGTTTGATCCACGACCGCCAGTAGCCATTGATTTCAACGGATACTTCTCCATTCAACCCTTCACGTTCCATTACACCCGCAAATTTTTCTATGAGAGTATTAATGAAGTCAGGAGTAAGTCTTGGGTCTGCATCTAGCAGTTTTTTTACATTTGTGTAGGTTTCGGGTTGGTAATAAGGGAATGCCAGGTCTTCTAGCCAGCAGCGCCAGCGATAACAATTGAGAATGCCTGCCAGGCGGCCGTAAGCCCGGATTGCTTCTTCAGCTTTGGGTACTTGTTTGTACTTTGGCATATAATTCAGAGTGATCATATTATGCATGCGGTCAGCCAATTTGATAATGAATATCGCCGGATCCTGGAAAGAGGCTATTTTCCGCAGGGTTTCAATTTCTTTTGAACGACCACCTCGTGATGTAATCAATTTTGTGGTGCCATTCACAATGTGAGCTACTTGTTCACCCAATTGCCCGGGAAAAAGCGTTTTGAGATCGTCCAGTGTTTTATCCTGATCTTCAATGGCATCGTGCAAAAGAGCCGCGATCGTCCATGCTTCATTCTGCACCAGTTGATCCACCACGTTTGCCACCCACACGCAGTGATTCTCAAAGTAAGATTCACCGCTGAGACGCATTTGACCTTTGTGGACTTCTTTTCCCCAATCATAAGCACGTTGGACGTTTTTGCTGCGGGCAACGAACTTACCGAGATGAAAATAATCTTCTAAAGTTGATCGAACTTGTTTTCCGACCGGGTTGGTTTTTATCATTGACATTACTGTACCATAAATTGTTATTTAGCGATGAATCCAAAAGGAACTAGTTACGTGATCTGGTTTATTCCCATTCAATTGTGCCAGGAGGTTTACTGGTGATATCATAAACTACACGATTTATGCCTCTGACTTCGTTGACGATCCGGTTGGCAACACTGGCAAGAAAAGCGTATGGAAGTTCTGCCCAGCTTGCAGTCATAAAGTCATCTGTTCGTACGGCACGCAGGGCCAGCACCTCTTCATAGGTACGTTCATCCCCCATGACACCAACGGATTTGACCGGAAGGAGCACGGCAAAAGCTTGAGCGACGCCTTCCTTTTCACGGGTTCTCATGAAACCATTCTTCTCCAATTCTGTGGTAAAGATGGCGTCGGCTGCACGCAATGTGTCAAGGCGGGGTTTATTCAGTTCACCAATGCAGCGAACTGCCAATCCAGGGCCAGGGAAGGGTTGACGCCAAACTAATTCATGGGGTAGACCCAGTGCTTCACCTACGGCGCGGACTTCATCCTTGAAAAGGTACCGCAAAGGTTCTACGAGTTCGAAATCCATATCTTCTGGTAAACCACCCACATTGTGATGAGATTTAATGCGTGCGGCATGATTACGGTCAGGTGCTGCGGATTCAACAACATCAGGATAGATTGTCCCCTGAACGAGAAAACCAGGATTGCCAAGATCATGAGCACGAATTTCAAAGATGCGAATGAATGTTTCGCCGATGATCTGACGTTTTTTCTCGGGTTCAGTAATTCCTTGCAAGAGGGTTAGAAATCCTTCTTCTGCATCTTCGACATGCAGATCAACGCCCATATTCTTTCGGAATGTATTTTCAACCAGTTGACGTTCGTTCAGGCGAAGTAAACCATTATCAACAAAGATAGCGCTGAGTTGATCTCCGATAGCTCGATGCACCAGGGTTGTGGCGACTGTTGAATCGACACCACCGCTGACAGCGGAAAGCACCCTGCGATTTCCCACCTGTTTGCGGATGGCATCAATGGATTGTTCGATGATAGAGTCAGGAGTCCAATCTGGTTGTGCATGGCAAACTTTTTGAACGAACGCCTCCAGGAAAGAACATCCGTTTTCAGTGTGATTTACTTCAGGATGAAATTGAACACCGTAGTAAGATTTGTTATCATGCGCCATGAAAGCGTAGGGACTGTTCTGACTGAAACCGAGTACTTTGAAACCTTCCGGTAATTTTTCGATGCGGTCTCCATGTGACATCCACACCTTTTGATGGCTGACTGGGAAGAGGGGATTTTCTTTATTGATATTTACCTCTGCATAGCCATATTCCCGTTTGATTCCTTCAGCCACAATGCCGCCAAAGTGATGAGTCAGCAGCTGCATTCCATAGCAAATACCCAAAATTGGCAACCCGCTGTTAAGAATGAAATCTGGCAGCGTGGGGGCATTTTCAGCATAGACCGAATTCGGTCCGCCTGAGAGAATGAACCCTTTAGGTTCCAGCGCCATAATATTCTCTTCGGGGGTGTTCCAGGGAAATAGTTCGCAATAGACCTGTGCCTCACGCACACGCCGCGTGATGAGTTGAGAGTATTGTGAACCATAATCGATGACAGCAATGGTGTTTTTCATATTTCGGCCCTAATCTTGAAATTCGAGTCCTGAATCATCCATTTTAGTAATGCAGGCCAGCGATTCTATCTGCAAACCAGCCTGCTGAGCTGAGAGCATTGCTCTGCCGCCTTCAAAGAGTTTTTCAATCAGTGCGCCGATGCCAACCAGTTCTGCTCCAGCGACATTCACAAGGCGGACAAGACCAGCGATTGTGGCGCCTGAAGCGAGAAAGTCGTCGATGATTAAGATGCGTTCGCCAGCTTTAAGATATTCAGGTGAAACGATCAATTCAACTGTACGGCCTTTGGTATGGGAGGGGGCGAGGGTGAGAAAAACCTGATCGGGCATGGTGATGGGTTTGTGCTTTCGAGCGTAAACAACAGGGAGATTCATATATTTTCCGGTCATCAATGCGGGAGCGATGCCGGAAATTTCTGCGGTCAAAATGCGTGTGGCACCGCAATCTTTGAACAATTCGGCAAGTTCCTTTCCGCATTGATCCATCAACTGGGGATCAACTTGATGATTGATAAAACCATCTACTTTCAAGATACCTTTCCCCAGATACTGTCCAGCTTCAAGAATTCGCTTTTTCAATAGTTCCATTTCTAAACTCCTCCTAAATATCGGTAAAATAACAATATATAATTAATTTTCATCACCTAATTATGTAGTTTTTTTATCAGGGCGATTGCGTAAGGTTCCTCATAGTGTTCTTTGCTGTTTAAGACTTGTGGGAATACAGGATTACTGTATCTCTTTTGCCTAGATAAAATAATCGCTCTTCATTCGATTTTGAAAGAGGAGCGACGGATAAATATATTTTTAGAGGTTGAATCGGATATGGAGAATGTCGCCCTCCTGCACAATATATTTTTTCCCTTCAAGCCTGAGTTTGCCATGTGATCTGGCTTCGCTCATGGACCCCAATTCCATTAAATCTTCATAAGAGATAGTTTCAGCGCGAATGAAGCCTTTCTCAAGATCAGAATGGATAACGCCGGCCGCTTGAGGGGCTGTTGCGCCATTTTTTACAGTCCAGGCACGTACTTCATCTTCGCCAACGGTGAAGAAAGATTGCAATCCCAACAGGTCATATGAGTAGCGGATCATACGGTTCAGGCTGGGTTCCTCAATACCATATTCCTCCAGGAATATGGCAGCATCTTCTTCAGGTAATTGAGCTATATCCATTTCTAGTTTGCCCTGCAACGAAACACTGGTCAAATTCGCTTTTTCGGTAGTGTCGAATTCCGGCGCTTTCTGCCCCTCATGAAGGTTAAACACAACCAGCATGGGTTTGAGACTGAGAAATCCATATCCTGACAGGCTGGCAACCTCATCTTCTGTGAGGCCCATTTGACGGAGAGGAATCTCCTGTGAGAGTGCTTCGGAGAGCCGTATAAACAAATCAATTTCACGCCTAATGATGGTCTTGTCACGTCCAGCACCACCTTTGCGTTCTTCAATGGTTAGTCGTTCCAATTTGCGTTCCACTGCGATGAGATCGTTAATGATAAATTCGCCTTCCATTGCTTCAAAATCTCTAATGGGATCAACACTATCGTTGGGGTGGGGCACCAGATTGCTTTCAAATGCACGGACAATATGAATGAAACCATCCATCATAGCGAGATGATTTAATAATTGTCCGCTGATTCCTTTTTTAGTGGATGATGCATCAAGCCCAGCAATATCTGCATAAGTGACTTGGGCATAGATCGTCTTTTTTGGTTTGTAGAGGTTAGAGAGTTTGTCAACCCGAGGGTCTGGAACTGTTATAACAGCGGTATGAACCTCGATTCGACCCTGTGCCATCCCCGTCGGTTCACTATTGCCAGTGAGAGCATTAAAAATAGTTGTTTTGCCAGATTGAGGTAACCCGATAATTCCTAGTTGCATATAATTATTAAAACC
>CAZQSG010000090.1:0-9676 GCA_964595925.1 uncultured Anaerolineaceae bacterium
TCGCGCTATCTTTGAAGCCGCTGCAGAAGCAAAAATCAATGGTTTTGAACCCAAACCTGAAGTTATGATTCCTTTGACTGGTACAGTCAATGAGTTAAAATGGATTCAACCTCGACTGGTACGCATTGCAAAAGCTGTTATGGAAGAAAAAGGTGTTGAATTTGAATACAAGTTCGGTACCATGATTGAAATTCCTCGTGCTGCAGTCACAGCAGATGAAATGGCTGAGTACTCTGAATTCTTCTCCTTCGGCACCAATGACTTAACCCAGATGACTTTTGGTTACAGCCGTGATGATGCAGAACGCGCTTTCTTGACCACCTATGTGGAAGAGGGTGTTCTTTCCCAGAATCCTTTCCAGGAAATAGATCGTAAAGGCGTTGGCAAGTTGATGGACATGGCTGTTAGTGCTGGCCGGAAGACACGCCCGGGCCTTGAAGTAGGGATATGTGGTGAACATGGCGGCAACCCGCCATCAATTGAATTCTGTCATATGATTGGCAACAACTACGTGAGCTGTTCTCCATTCCGTGTTCCTGTTGCACGTTTGGCTGCCGCTCACGCCGCACTTGCACACCGCAAATAATTTACTTAAACCAGATAAAAACACCTCATTCAAATCGGATGAGGTGTTTTTTATGTCAGAAGAAATAGCGTTTTTTAGTTATTCAATCGGATTCCGATACAGGGTTTCGTAAATATGGAATGTTTCAGTAATATTGAGCAAATAGTCTCTTGTTTCTGAAAAGCGAATGATCTCTATGAAAAGGTCAATATCTTGATCTGCCATATCAAACCAGATGCTCACATTTCCAGGACCTGCGTTGTAGGCCGCCAGTGCAAGGTATAACTGACCATCGAAATAATCTCTTTGTAAATCAAGGTAATAAACACCAAAATCAACATTGACATCTGGTAAAAAGAGATCATCGGTAGAATAATTCTCTGGTCGATTCAGTTGTATGGCAATATGCTGCCCAGTAGTTGGAGTAATCTGCATTAGTCCGATTGCACCTGCTGAAGAACCAACAAGACTATCAAAAAGGCTCTCCTGCCGGATTTGGCTGAAGATGAGTATTGGTGGGAAATTATTCTTCTCAGCTGTTGAAGTGATCAACTCATGGTAAAAGGAGCCATAACGAATATGACTTAAGTAAATTGGCGCTGAGAGCAGGTTATCAGGCGAAACATTAGCAAGATCAATGATTTGACGACTCGCAAATGCAGCTGAACGATAAGAACCTACATTAATCATCAGATCAATCAACAGGAATAATTTGTCAGGTTCGTCAGAAAAATCAATCCGCAACTCCTCTAGTAATGCATGAGATTCCTGATAAAGACCGAGCTTCCAAAAAGCTTCTACCTGGCGGATTTTTTCATTCGTTTGGAGTTTGATACTGGCTATCTGTTCGAAGTTGTCTTCTAGTAAAAAAACAGATTTTAACCAGGTAGCAGCCAATTCTCGTTCTCGTTCAAGGTTTATTTGAGGCAAATATTCTAACGTTTGAATAAAGGATTCACTTTCATCCAATATCTGCTGAGCGCGGATACCATAGTAGGAGTCTGGTGATTGACGAATTGTATTTTCCCACGCTGAACGTTCTTCTATGGTCTGGCCTAATGCCTGATACGATTTTGCAAGCCAAAAATATGCCGTAGAGGTTTGATCTTTCGATGTGGAGAATTGTAAAAGGTCATCAAAAGCAGAAATAGCAGATTCAAAATCATTCAATCGATAATAGGAAATCCCCGCCAATTGCTGGGCGCGGAAGGATAACTCATAATTTGGAAATTCAGCAGCTACGCGAGACCAATTTTCTGCGGCCAATAAGAATTCATTGTCACGCTCATACATTCTGGCTGCACGATATAAGAAAACAGGGGCTTCATCCATGAAGTGATAGGTTTCAACGAAATCCAGATAGGTTTGTGCGGCCAGGGAAGGATCGTCCATATAAACCCACTGCGTATAGGCAATTTCGTCAAAAGCGTCTGTCCAGAAATCACTATTTTTGAAATTCTCTATCAGAATTTCCCATTCTTTTATTGCAGGATCATATTGTTCAAGGATGACATGTGCAAGTGCTTTGAAGTGATGAACATTCCCATTGCGCTCACTGAGAGGGGTTTGGTTGATGTATCGACTGAAAGCATCAATCGCAAGGCCGTAATTACCGACATAATAGTTCGTCAGGCCACGTTTATATTCATCAACAACTTGACCATCTTCAACAAGTGTGATGAGTCCAGAATAAGAATCATAGGCGTATGGATACAGGTTAACATTTTCTTGTAATCGTTCGTAGGCCTTTTCGGATTGGTCGATTTTAAAATAAAGTTGGCTTAGCAACAAGTTGATTTCCGCATTAAGATAATCGTCCTCAGAACTCGTATAAGCATCCAAATAATATTGAATAGCAAGATCATTTTCATCGAGCTTGGCATAAGATGCAGCCATTTTCTTTTTTATCTGATTCAGTGTTCCCAATTCCGTGGTGTTATATAGGGCGGTTTGGTAAGCATTTAAGGCTTCAGAAAACAGATTTCCAGCAAAGTATGCATCCCCAATTTTGATAGATATAAATCCATCAATTTGCCCAGGGTTGGATTGTAGATAAAGCTGGTAAGCGCGGGCAGCTTTATCGTGTTCAGAACGGTGTGAATAAATTTCTCCAATGAAGAAATAAGCCAGGCCCGCAGATTCAGTTGTTGGATACTCTTGAATGATGATATCGAAGTGTTTTATGGCCTTCGATTCATCATCATTTAAATATGCGATCCTACCAAACCCAAGGTGCGCAACGGCTTTATCTTCAAGAGTGCTGTTGGGGTCAGAGAAAATATTTTGGAAAACCGTTTCAGCTTCATCATATTGTCCCAAAAATAAGTTCCATTCGCCTTGTGAAGGTTCATAAAAAGTTTCTGATCGAGTTGCAATTTCCTGGATTTCATCCTCTGGGGAGTCAGTTATTTGGATTTGCTGTGTTGGAAAAAGTTCGATCGAATCGGTCTGAGTGGGAGCGGCTGTGGCTTTCAATGGCATAACTGTGGGATTGCTTTCATTGAGTTCGGGGATGCAAGCCATAAGAAGGAAAATGACAAGTATTCCAATAGTAACTATTTGTGTTGACCGTTTATTCATAATCATTTCCTTAACGAACCGGATTTTGGTCATTATAACATTATAGTAATTATGGTTATTAAGTGTAGATTAATCACAGAATAGCCAGATACAAAACTCTGTCAATTCTATATGGAGGGTTGAACCTTTGCTTTGACAAAGGTATTGTCTCATGTTATATTTTAGCGTGTTGTGCACTCGATCTGTCCCTCTATGTGAGAGTGTAGTTTTTTTGTGGGTAATCCGGTTATAAGTATTGAAGTGGAAGTCTTTTAAGAGGGTTTGGTTTATGAATATAGCATGTACTGGATCTATTGCATTTGATTATCTGATGACTTTTCCTGGTTACTTTAAAGATCATATTCTACCAGAAAACTTAGAGGCAATCAGCCTTTCATTCCTTGTCGATTCAATGGTTCGTCAACGGGGAGGTACAGCCCCTAATATTTGTTATTCTTTAGCCATGTTGGGAGAACAGCCTCAATTGGTTGGAACGGTTGGTGAAGATTTTTCAGAGTATCGCGAATGGTTGGAAACAAATGGGGTCGATACAAAATTTGCAAAAAAAATTGATGGTGTGTTTACTGCATCATTCTTTGCGAATACCGATCTTTCAAATGCTCAGATTGCCAGTTTCTACACAGGTGCTATGAGGTTTGCTTCTAAAGTGCGAATTCATGATATGCGACCCAATTTACCCGATCTGGTTGTAATTTCTCCTAATGATCCTTCTGCAATGGATATGTATGTAAATGAATGCATAGAACTTGATATTCCCTATTTGTATGATCCTGGACAGCAGGTTGTACGCAGTGCACCTGAAGAGTTGCGAAAAGGTTCCATCAACGCGCAGAGCCTGTTTTTAAATGACTACGAATATCGCTTGTTAAAAAAACATACAGGAATAACGGAAGATGAATTGTTAGAAACACTTGATTTCATGGTTATTACTGGCGGCGAATCTGGGGCAACAATTTATGTGAAAGATCAGCGATATTTGATTCCAGTAGTGCCGACGAATGATATAAAAGATCCTACTGGTGTAGGAGATGCTTTCCGGGCGGGTTTTCTGCGTGGGTATTCACTGGGCTTGGACTGGCAGACGATTGGTCAAATGGGGGCATTGGCCGCAACATATTGTTTGGAAAACCAGGGCACGCAGGTGCATTTCTATACAATTGATGAATATATTAAACGTTATCGTAAATTTTTCAATGATAATGGTGTATTAGATGTTTTAAAATAAGAATTAAGAATTCTTTGGAGGAATGAATAAATGAAATACGATGTAAAAGATAAAGATCTGGCGGACGGCGGTCGGTTGAAGATTGAATGGGCGGGAAGAGATATGCCCGTACTGCGGTCAATCTATGAACGGTTTGCAAAAGAACGCCCATTGGAAGGTCTGCGAATTTCTTGTTGTATGCATGTTACATCTGAAACAGCTAACTTAATGCGAACCCTGCAAGCTGGTGGAGCAGATGTGGTACTGGTTGCTTCTAATCCTCTTTCCACACAGGACGATGTTGCGGCCTCTCTGGTTGTTCATGAAGAAATCCCTGTATTTGCAATCAAGGGTGAGGATAATGCAACCTATTACAAGCATTTGAAAATTGCTGTTGGGCATCACCCCCAGATGACAATGGATGATGGTTGTGATCTTGTCAGCACCATTCATCGCGACTATCGCGACCAATTACCAGAAGTAATTGGTGGAACAGAAGAAACAACAACTGGTGTAATTCGCTTGCGTGCTATGGCCAAAGATAATGCATTGGCTTTTCCTGTTATTGCTGTAAACGATGCAATGACCAAACATTTCTTTGACAATCGCTACGGCACCGGCCAATCAACTATGGATGGTGTGATTCGCGCAACCAATGCATTGATCGCCGGCAAAAATTTTGTTGTGGTCGGTTACGGATGGTGTGCACGTGGTTTAGCCATGCGGGCCCGTGGTTTTGGTGCGAATGTGATTGTGACAGAAGTGGATCCGATGAAGGCGCTAGAAGCTGTTATGGATGGCTACCGTGTTATGCCTATGGCAGAAGCTTCTCCGATTGGTGATATTTTTATAACGTTGACTGGTGATATTAATGTTATAGATAAACATCACTTTGAAACGATGAAAGATGGCGCCCTGGTTGGTAACTCAGGTCACTTTAATGTAGAGATCAATATTCCTGCTCTTGAAGAAATGGCTGTTTCCAAACGTCGTGTACGTCCTTTTGTGGAGGAGTATGTAATGGAAGATGGCCGGCGGATTCATATTCTGGGTGAAGGTCGTTTGATTAACCTTGCGGCTGCTGAAGGCCATCCCGCCAGTGTTATGGATATGAGCTTCGCTAATCAGGCATTAGCTGGCGAATACCTGGTACAAGAAAGCAAAAATATGAAAAATGATGTTTACGATGTACCTGAAGAATTGGATCGTGAGATCGCCAGACTTAAATTAGCTTCAATGGGTGTGACGATTGATGTGTTGACAGAGGAACAGAAAGTGTATCTGAATTCCTGGACCGAAGGCACTTAGATCTAAGTAAAAATGTTAAGATGAGCAGCCATAGAAATACTTTGTGGCTGCTTTTTTCTTGCAGGGGTAAGGGTATCGTAAAGATTATTTATATAAGTGGATGAAGCTCTCCAACGTTTCAAGCAGTTGATCAACATCTTTTTTTTGAATCTCACCCATATTCGCAATTCGGAAAGTCTTATCCTTAAGCTCTTGATAGCCATTAGCAATTTCAAGATCACGTTCCTTAAGATAAGTTCTAAGTTTCGGGAAAGCAAGATGGTGGTTGTTATACAGGGTGGTAATTGATTTTGCGCGATAGGGTTTTTCTGCCATGGGCGGCATATTATGGGCTTCACCCCAGGTGGCAATCTGCTCCGAAAGTTGTGCATGCCGGTTAAAACGATTCTCTAAACCTTCTTCCATAATGCGGTCAAGTTGAGTTTCCAGGGCGTAATAAAGCGAGACAGGTGGGGTCGTTGGAACTGTGTCTGTGTGATGGTGGCTTTCAAGACGTAAAATATCAAGAAACCACCCGCGATTTTTCACTGTTTCTGCCTTCTTCAGTGCTCTTGCAGAGGTTGCTGCGATGGCGAGGCCAGGCGGCGCTGCAAGGCATTTATTGACAGAACCAAAAGCGAAATCCAAATTCCATTTATCAAAATGGATAGGGGTTCCACCAATTGAGGAAACGCAATCAACTAAAATTAATGTATCAGGATATTTCTCTCTCACAGCACGTGCAATTTCCTTTATCGGGTTTTCTACACCGGTTGAGGTCTCGCTGTGCACAATAGCGATAGCTTCGTACGATTTTTTCTTCATTACGGTTAGAATGTCCTTGGGCAGGCATGGTTTCCCTGGAGTGATTTCAAGCAAATCAGCTTCTTTACCATTCGTTATTGCAATTTCGAACCAGCGGTTGGAAAAACCACCACTGACACATACCAGAACATTTCGGTTGACGAAATTACGCATCGCGGCTTCCATGAAGCCTGTCCCTGAGAATGGTGCTATGAAAACATGACGTTTCGTATCGAAAAGAGGGCGCGCTTTTTTTTCTGTGCGATGATAGAGTTCTTCAAACTCCTCTCCGCGGTGATAGATCATTGGTCTTGATAATGCGGCCAATACATCTGGATGAATATCGACCGGACCAGGTACAAACAAAGGGCTCATATACAACTACCTCTAATTATCAACTCGCAATTATTGCTTTAATGTTCCTGTAATAACGATTCGCTGGTTATTGACACCATATGGATAACAGGAGATTAGAGTGATAATTGGATTTCTTGTCTGGTTTAACACCTCAACATAGGTTGGATCAACGATTTGAGTTTGGTAAACAGTGTATTCATAAGTGGTCTGACTCGTGAAGACTCGAATGATATCGCCAGATTCTAATTGATCAAGATTTTTAAAAATTTCTCCATAAATATCATTATGGGCTGAAAATATTAAATTTCCACTTTCACCAGGATTTATTGAACCAATATGCTGTCCCACTCCTTTTTTCAATTGTTCCCAGCCATCACCCTGCACAATTGGGGCGTCAATAGTAATGGCGTCAATTTGGATTCTCATTGCTTGTTGAGGACTTTGGGTTGGTATAGGAATTTCAGCCATGGACTGAACAATGGGTTTTAAGTGTTCAGGAATTTCAGATTCATTTGGAATAGGGATGCCATCATTTTCGCCAGAGAAAGAATGACCTGATGGCAGTACTACTGCAGCTATCAAAGGGGTGGGGGTGAGTGTGGGTTGGGTTAATGCTGAGGCGAATTCCTGATTCAGATTCTGGAGTAAAGAGAATCCATTAAAAACAATAAATAAAAGGGCAATTACAGCAACACCCTCAATGACCAACAAAATGCGATCAAATGAAGAAGTTTTCTTTTTTTGTGATGAGATTTCTAATTCACGAGCTTGATTCTGATTTTCTTCTAAGCGGAGAGGATATTCAGACATCGGAGGAGATTCTTGATTGTTTGAAGGATCACTTAATGGGGAGCTGATGTTCTGAATCTCTCCAGTGGAGGTAAATGAATCAAATCTCGTTTTCCGATTCTTTCTCAAGCGAGTTAAAAGAAGGTTTCGAAGTTCTTCTTCAGATAATGGGTTTGTTGGTTTTTCTTTCAAGGGGTTCCTCGTAGTTTGCAATATGGTCATTATAACTATGAAAGGGAAGAATTTCAATCGGAAAGGAATAAGAATTGCAAAAATAGAAAAAAAGTTCTATAATATTATAATGAACGATCCAATCATGAAATTAAATCGAATATCTGAATATGCTGGTTATGAGGTTGATGAAGCACCCCGTTGCCCTATATTTGATATTGCTCTAAATAAGGATAGTGGAAAGGTAGATATCGATAAGCTCCCTTCTGTATCTTATGTAACCATATCGGGTGGGAAAAAGATTCCAATGTTAAAAACCTTATTAACTTCAGCATGTGAAAATAATTGTAATTATTGTGCTTGTCGTTCAGGAAGAACGTTTCGTCGAGAGGCATTTACACCAGATGAGCTGGCAAGCATCTACATGCTGATGTATCAAAATGGGTATGTTCAAGGCATAATGTTAAGTTCTGGGGTGTTAGGAGGGGCAGTACATACTCAAGATCAACTTCTAAAAACAGCTGAGATTCTTAGATATCGGTATCATTATCAAGATTATTTGCATTTAAAAGTAATGCCTGGTGCTGAATATGATCAGGTTTTGGCAGGTATGAAGCTGGCTGATAGAATCTCTGTGAATTTGGAGGCACCAAACTCCAAACGACTTTATGACTTGGCACCGATGAAACAGTTTGTTGATCAGTTGTTGCAACCGTTGAAGTGGATTCAAGAAATACGGCAGAATCAACCTGCCTCCTTAACCTGGGACGGTAAATGGCCATCTTCGGTAACGCAATTTGTCGTTGGTGGGACAGATGAAACCGACATTGAGTTACTCCAGATTTCAGAATATGTGATCAAAAAATTAGGTCTTGGTCGAACTTATTATTCAGCATTCTCACCAATAATTGATACACCTTTGGAAAACCAGAAACCAGAAAACCCCTGGCGAAGGTATCGGTTATTCCAGGCCTCTTTTCTTCTCAGGGATTATCCATTCAGTATGGAAGATATGCCTTTCGTAGGGAAAGGGTATCTGCCATTAGATATCGACCCAAAGAAGGCATGGGCTGAACAGAATTTATTAAACCAACCTGTTGAATTGAATTGTGCCGGTAGAGAGGAATTATTGCATATTCCTGGAATCGGCCCCAAAGGGGCATCAAAAATTCTGAATATTCGCAAGGAGGAGCCAATAAAAGCATTAGGAGATTTAAAACGACTGGGTATTCATGAAAAACGTGCAGCGCCATACATCTTATTAAACGGGAGTAGACCTTCTTTTCAACTCCCTTTGATGCCAGTCTGACCTTTTATTTGCAGTCACAATGCTATAATCTAAAAATGTATGCAATTAAACCTATTTCATTTATCAACCAGGAAATTCGAGTGGAGTTTGATCAACCTCCTCTTTACTCGCGTACTCCTATACCTCCCCGTCGGTTTTTCTGGCAAGGGGAGATGTGGGAAATTCGAGAAGTAATTGAAGAATGGAAAGATTTTGATCGCCGGGGGAAAACTGCTCACAATATGAGGCCTTCAAATATGTTAAAAGCCGCAAAACGAGGTTCGCGGGGTGTTGGACGGTTCTATTACAGAGTGATGACTGAGGACGAACGCATTTTTCAAATTTATTTTGATCGAGCCGCATGGGATCAGGAATCGAAACAAGGGAAATGGTTTCTGTATGCGGAGTATTCCTATGTAATTCCGACAACAGAATAATTATCGAGTTTACTCGTATTTTTTTAAAAGATAATTATGCAAAACAAAGATAACCTTCAAACAAAACAGAAAAAATAGTTTATTAATGGCTTGTGAGGAATGACTTAGAAAGTTAATATGCAAGAAGAATAAATTTATAAAAAGCAGACAGATAATAAGAAATATCAAAAACGATATTGAAAAAATCAAAACTA
>CAZQSG010000091.1:0-9608 GCA_964595925.1 uncultured Anaerolineaceae bacterium
TTGCCATTCATTTCAGTTACTTCGAGTCGAATCACTGCCAGTGCTTGTAGTAATTTGTCGCTGTATTTTTCAACCGGTAGATCATATTGCCTGCCGATGACATCCAGTGCTTTCTGTTTTTCGTCCGGATCTTCGATGAAACTTGCGATGCCGCTGCCGACTACGCTCACATAACGCATACTGCATTGCTCCCCTTTTTCGCCATTATGCCAGGGTTCCGCAATGCTTAATAAATTGAAGCCGATTTTTGGATTCAATTTCATCATTTCCAACTTCTTTCCAGTTGGTTTCGAATGAAGGTAAAAGCAGCCATCAGCATAGCCGAAGTTCATCGGGACAACGTAAGGTTGATCATCAACGGAAAAAGCGATTTGACAGTAGATAGCTTTGCGAATCACCAGCTCAATTTGTGTGCGGTCAGAAAAATGTTGAAAGGGCATAGAAAGTTCCTTAAATAAAACTTCCCTTTAGTATAGTCGAAAAAAAGGAAGTTTTTGATTTGAATTATAGAGTTTATTAAGAAAATGTGAACTAATGCACTAAGTTAAACGCTGCGCGAAGTGCTGCTGTTAATTTAGTGTTTCTGTTTGGGCGCTGTGATTCCGGGAATTTCGGGAGGATAATGAAGTAATTTTTCGCGATACTCCTCTGGTTTGGCGGTTTCGTCGAACTTTGGATCAAAGACAAGGTCTTCATCCGTGCAATATTGCAGACGGCTCCAGATCAAATAAGCCTCACGCCACGGTTCAGTCAGGGCGTTTGCCACTTTGCGGGTATTCAGGTAATTGACTATCAGACGTCCCATGGCCGCCAGGAAGAAGATCATGAAAAAGCCATAGATGATGATAGCCATTATGCTCCCGTTTTGCAGCGCCAGCACAAAGGTGGTTAAAATAAACGCCAGACCAACCACCACCAATATATCACGTGAAGAAAGCGGTTTTACACTCTTTTGAGGGTTCATCGGCGGGGCGATGCGCTGAATTAATGCTGCATCCTCTTGTGATTTTACGATATCACTTAATTTCTTAATGCCCTTATGCGTTCCGCAACTCGGGCAGATTCCTTTAGCCATTGAGTAATCTCCTTATTTATGCAACTGCGTGTGTTCTATTATACAACCTGGGAAGCTGAACTGCCAATGTTTCTTCGTTCAGTGAGAGTTCCCAGAAAGGCCCAATCCCTCCATGTTCCATTGAGGCAACCCAGGGTTTGCGAATGATTCCATCCGTAATCAGTGCGTATATTTTTTCTAGAAAGTCAAAATCATCTTCAGACATCGATTGATGATCGATTTCTTTTCCAAGATAATCTTCAATGTCAAAATCTTTAGGTTTGTTCTTGAGCAGTTTTTCCGCATACTCTCCTTCAATAGTGCGGATGCCGGTCAGATGGATTTCAGCGGTGTGTTTTAATGGCAGTGCCATTACATAAGACATTTCAGGCTGGTTTAGTTCACGAGCATCCAGACGTGCATGAGAGATATCAAACAAGAAGCCGACACCATAGGATTCAACCAGAGTATTGATTAAGTCTGGCCGGATACTCACCGGTATGCCGCGTGAATCTGGAAAGGGGTTTTCAATCAGTAGCATATCTTTTCCCCAGCGCCGGATCACTGCTTCCAGATCTCTTGAAGATGCTTCCAGTATTTGCTCATAACTGATTGCATCATAAGGATCGTTGGAAAGGTCAGGATGATAGTTTTTTTGGGGAGAAAGGTGCATGTTGATCATGGGTGTGTCTGTTTTTTTGATCAGGCCTTCGATGAAATCCCAGTCCACTTTCTCATTGGTTTCAGAGTTGAAAGCATCCCCAATTCCGTTACCGATGTTAAGGGGCAGGTGCACATAACAGGGCATAATCGCCATGGCCTTCTCGATCAGGTTGGGCCAGGCCGGGCATTTGATGCGATCAATCTGGACAGCATCTTTTGCGAGCAGACGAACGAGAGGTTCGGAGTAGTTGACAGCAAATTCCATTGAGAATGTCCTTTAATGACTAACATTTACCGATGATGGGCCGGTAATAGTTTGTAAATATCGTCCATTGTAACATGGACACGACGCAGGCGGTTTGTTGATAGGCATGCGTGGCAGGTTTGTAGAGCAGGCGGAAGGACCAGCCGGCCCACTCATTATTTGTGTTCTATGAGGATGATTAATAATAAAACAAGCGAAATGCTGTTGTATTTGGTAGAATACAGAGGACTGGAGTGAATTTACTCACCTGATAATATTAAAGATGTGATTCTGGATCGAAAGAGGAAACCATGCCGATTGCGCTGTTTTCTGCCTATGATAAATCGAAGATTCTCAAATTTGCCACAACATTAAGCGAAATGAACTGGCATTTTATGGCTACCAGTGGAACTGCCCGTGTGCTTCGGAATGCGGGGATAACGGTTAAATCTATTACCGATTTCACCGGCAGCCCTGAGATTCTTGATGGTAAAGTTAAGACCCTTCACCCTGCGGTGTATGCAGGAATTTTGGCGAAGCCCACCCCTGATCATCTTTCAGATTTAGCGCGGGTGAATGCCAATATGATTGATCTGGTTGTGATTGACCTGCTGCCTTTCAGGGCGATTGCGGCTGATAGCACACAAACGCATGAGGCCATCGTTGATGCAATTGATGTGGGCGGGGCTGAACTGGTGAGTGCTGCCGCGAAAAATTATGAACGGGTTGCTGTGGTTATTGATTCAGAAGGGCAGTCGCTGGTGTTGAATGACCTGTCTGTTACTGGTGCCATCAGCGACAAAACCCGCGAGATACTGGCTATTCGTGCTTTTCGATATATTTCTGATTACGATGGGCGTATTGCGGAGTATCTTGAAGAACACAAAGGACAGGGATAAACTTATATGGGTTGGAAACTACTTTGGAAACCGATCAAATTTGAAGATATCCTCCTCAATATCCTTTTTTACGTTCTGGGGGTGGCTGTTGCCAGGTACCTTGGGGGAAGCATTGATTGGACGGTTGCCCTGATTGGACAGCTCTCTTTATTAGGGCTGCATCTTGGTATGGTCTTCCTTCATACCCATTTTACAATGGACAAAGATTTTTTGAATCAGCTCCAAGAATTTTTTAAGTTAAACCAGGCCAAACGAGTTGGGGATCAATTAATTATTGACCGTCCCCGTTATCTCTTTGCGCTCATCTCGCTGCCTTTTTTCAGTCTCTCTTTCCTTTCATTGTTTCTGTTGATCCAACAGGGTGTTCTCACTTATCCGTTGTTGTTGATCTTGCTGATGATTGTTGCCTTATGGGGATTTATGGTCATTCCACCGGTGCAGCTACTCGAAACACCTTACCGTGATCTGGCGTCAGGTGTTTTGTGGGTTATTTTTTATCCTGCTTTTGGAATGATGCTGCTGGAGAATACGTTGTCTGATGTGCTTTTTTTCTTCACCCTGCCGCTCTTTATGGTTTTTCTTGCAATGCGCATAGCACGGCAATTCGAAACCTATGATGATGATACCCGCTATGAGCAAAAAACCCTGTTGGTGCAAATCGGTTGGGAAAACGGGATGCGTATCCACAACTTCCTGCTATTGACTGCTTTTCTTGTGCTGGTACTGGTGCCTTTTCTCTTCTCGCTCTCCTGGGCTTTGGTGTGGCCTGCGTTGATTGCCCTCCCATTTGCCTTCGCACAACTCATTCAAATGATCCAAATTGCCCGCGGCGGCAAACCTAAATGGCGTTTGCTCCGGTTTAATGCAAAAGCTACATTATTTTTATTAATTTATTTAATCATTTTTTCGTTATTGATATATTGATATGAGAAAAGAGTGATTTAGCTCTTTTCCTATAGGATTTAAAAGGAAAAAAACATGTCCTGGACTTTTAAAGAACGGCTAACATTTAAGGCACATGACAACTATGTCATCAAAACAAAATTTATGCCTGAAAAACCAATACTGGTGACTTCGGGGATGGATAACGTGATTAAATTATGGAGCATTCCTAAGTGGGAAGAGATGCTCACATTAAAAGGGCACGAGAACGCTGTTAATAATTTTGATTTTTTGAATTACGATCGTTTTCTTGTTTCCGTTTCCACCGATAAGAGCCTCAAAAAATGGGATTTACGTACTCAGGAACTTGTATGGTCTGTGCAAGCGCACGCCAAAACAGTGATCGGCATCTCTGTCAGCCCGGATGGGACAAAGATTGCCACCAGTTCTTATGATGGTCATATGAAGATATGGGACGCTGAAAGTGGTGAGATGCTGGCGGAGTATGCTGATTTCCCAAAGAATCTTACTAATGTTTGTTTCCTGCCGGATGGAAAACATATAGTTGGAGGCGGGCTGGCAGAGGAACTTTATATTTGGGATATTGAAGCGGGAAATCTGATTCATAAAATCCCGGCACATGAAAAAGCCGTCAGAAATATTTACTATAACCCACAGTATGATGTTCTGATAACTGCGGGAGCCGATAAAAGGTTGAAACAGTGGAATATTCATGATTGGACAGTGAAGGCAGAAATAGAGCTGCCAGCCAAAGGAGTTTATCCTATTTCAGTTAATCGGAAAGGGGATCTGATGGCTGTTGGATGTGAGAAGCGCATCGGTATTTATACTTTTCCTGAGATGAAACTGCTGCAATATTTCTGGGTTGATGTGAAAGGTGTCTATGGTCTGGATTTTTCTCAGGACAGTAAGTATTTGGCGGTTGGCTGCACCAACAAGAAGGTCACCATCTGGCAGATTTTATCTGAACATGACAAGCTACGATAACAAAAAGGTGGAAATAACAGACATGAATGAAAATCAAATCATCGAATGGGCCCAGCGTCTGGCGGCTGTTGCGCAATGTGGGTTAACTTATAATGGCGAGAATCCTTTTGAAACTGAACGTTATGAGAAAATTCAGCAAATTGCGGCTGAAATGACTGGCGCGGCGGGTGATGTAAATTGTGAAACTGAGCTCGCGTTGTTCCAAGATGAAAGCAAGAACGGATATGCCACACCAAAGGTGGATGTGAGGGGGGTGGTTTTCAAGGAGAACAAAGTGCTGCTGGTCAAAGAACATGTCACTGGCAATTGGACTTTTCCCGGCGGATGGGTTGATGTAGGCGATTCACCCAGTTATGCGGTTGAGCGTGAGGTTTGGGAGGAATCGGGTTTCGAAGTAAAAGCACAAAAAATTCTGATCGTTGCGGACCGCAATTTAGACTATCCTCCTGCCCATTATCACATCTACAAACTATTCTTTCTGTGTGAATTGCAGGGAGGAACAGCGGCTGCAAGTAATGAGACCGATGATGTTGATTTCTTTGCGGAGAATGATCTGCCGGAGTTGGATTTGAACCGCACCAGTATTGATCATTTGCATCGTTGTTTCGAATTCTTCCGCAGCCCCGGGCTGCCCACAGATTTTGATTAAGAAGATGAGGATGAGAACTGTCTTGCCACGCTTTTCAACGTTCTTTTCCCTGGTATTGCTGTTTGTTTTGCTGCCTGCCTGTGCAGCCCCTGCAAGGCAGGTAACAGCTACCATAGAAGTGACAGCCTTCCCAACAAAAGAACCAACGCAAACGATTACCCCCCGCCCAACTATAAACCCAACGCCAGAAGCGACTACAGTATCATATCTGGAAGTTGACAAGGAAGACTTGTTGGGTGTGACAGTGGCGTTCTGGCACCCTTTCACCGGTGATACCGCTGAGCGATTGCGCGAGATGGCACAGACCTTCAATGAAGAAAATGATCTTGGCATCCGGGTCGAAGTTTTTTCGATGGGAGCTGCGGGTGCTTTAAATGAACGTATGGTGGATGTAAGAGCTGAGGATGGCGAGATGCCAGACCTGGTGGTGGCTCCCGTGTTGTTAACCCATGTCTGGGATCATGAGGGCCGGGTGGTTCCTGTTGAAGCGTATCTCACCCATTCTGAATGGGGTTTTGATGAGGAATCGCTGGCGCAATTTGATGAGTTTGCACTCGAACAGACTCAAAATGAAGGAATGCAAACGGCGATGCCGTTGGTACGAAGTGCTTCAGTGCTTTATTACAACAAAAGTTGGGCGCAGGAACTGGGCTACGATTCAGTTCCCACTACTTTAAAAGCTCTTCGCGAGCAAGCCTGTACCGCCCAGCAATCGCTGTTGGAGGACAATGACAAGGAAAATGATGGCACGGGGGGATGGATCATCAATCTGGATGACTCTGTGATCTTGAGCTGGTTGGCCGCCTATGGAGAACGAGAGTTCAGCACAGCGGATGGTGAATATATTTTTCAATCCACAGCTTCTGAAGAAACTTTTAATGCTCTCTGGCAGATGAATGCCGAGAACTGCGCCTGGACCAGCCGTGACCCGCTGCCTTACGAATACTTCGCAACGCGGCGCGCATTGATCTATTCAGGATCTGTGCGAGATACTTACTGGCAGGAACGGGCGATGATTCAGAGCGGAAGTCAGGATGAGTGGGTCTTGCTGCCTTACCCGGCAGAGTCAGGGGCTCCTATTTTAATCTGGGATGTAAGTGCGGCCGTGATTATTGAATCAAGTCCAGAAGAACAGTTGGCAAGCTGGCTTTTTCTGCAATCGCTTCTAAGTGATAAGAATCAGGCGCTGCTTAGCATCAGCACTAACAGCCTGCCTGTGCGTGAAGATGCCTGGCGCTGGATGGAAGTCACTTTGCGAAACCACCCCGAATGGGCAGAAGTGCGCGGAATGAACGCCGAAGCTGTCAGTGTACCGCTGCATCCTGACTGGATGATTGCTGGGTGTTTGCTCGAAGATGCCGCCTGGCAGCTTTTCCAGCCGTTTACAACCGAAGAAGATATTCCCCTGATTCTGCAAACGCTGGATGACATGATCTTGGAACTGACAGAAAAATAATCATGATTAGAGGGGAGTATCAACAAAGAAAATTTCATCCCCTCTTGATTATTGGACATTAATAAAAATCCTGATAGAGAGAGGGATACTATGAAAAAAACAGCAATTATTGGATTGATGTTTGTATTAGTTTTTAGTTTTATTCAAATACCGGTTGGTCAGGTGGAAGCGGCGCCAGCTATGGTTGTGGATGAGATACCAACGACACCGGCTACACCACCCACACCAGAGCCGACTGAGACGCCAACACCCAAACCTGCTGTGGAAGCAGGGCCAGCCGCAGGAAGTTGGGAATGGACAGCTTCAACAGTTACTGGTGAAATTATTCCGATGAATAAAATTGGTACACCTCCCCATGAATGGACGCGGCTGCTTTCGAATCCTTTACGGGTCGATGGCCGAACGCAAATTTGCCACCCGTTTGGTGGCGGCCAAAATGGCTGGCATACCTCAATTTACCTGCTCAATGGGAAAACATGGCTGGAATTACCCACCACGGTTGAATGGGTGCCTGATGAAGAAGGAAAGCTGATGGCCTGCACCTATGCACCGGTTTCGGGGGTATATGCGATGTTTGGCTATTGGGAATGGTTTGAAGGGTTCAAGACAGCTGAACCAACCCAGGAACCAACACAGGAACCGACCCTGCCGCCACAGCCTGTGTAATAATTATGGGTTTACGATTACGGTAAATTCATCTTCAACTGTAACAAAGCTGGCAGCTTCTCAATAAAACGGAGTAGTTAAACAAATACTCAACTCATATGGATTCCAAAATCTATGCGAGTTGAGTTTTCCCCTTAAAAGCATAGTTTCCCAATAACACTCATCCCTGGATTGTGTTAAAATCGATAGAGAGCATCAAATGCCAATTTGAGTTTGGGTTTGATAGAAAATATTATTAGCTTGGAAAAAGCGAAAAGGATGAACTATGAGCTACCATACCATTATCATCGTTGGGCGACTTGGACGGGATCCGGAGCTGCGCTTCACCCCTTCAGGCCAGGCCGTTTGCAATATGTCTGTTGCCACAGATCACAGCTATACGAACCGCGATGGGCAGCGCGTCAGCCAGACCACCTGGTTCCGTGTGACCGTTTGGGGAAAACAGGCCGAAACAGTTAATCAATATCTGGCGAAAGGTCGGCAGGTTTTGGTGGAAGGACGCCTTTCTCCTGATGAAAACGGCGGGCCCCGCATCTGGACGCGACAGGATGGAACACCGGCAGCCTCCTACGAGATCACAGCAAGCACTGTCCGTTTCCTTGGGGGGCGCGGAGATGCTCCTGCTCCTCCAGCAGGCGGTAAAAATAATGCGGCGGCCACTACGACTTCAAGCGATTTCAATTTTGGCGATGTGGGTGACGATGACTTCATCGACTTCTAACATTGACAACTTAAAAGAGATCACAGAGGGATTACGGGCTGGATTTGAAGCCCGTACGATCGCCCGTGATCATGCTCTGGTGCAGGCGCGTTCATTAACCCGTCTTTCGGCGCATACCATCCGTGCCATTCATCGTGAAGAATTCGATAAAGCCCAAGAAAATCTCGCGGAGATGAGGCAGGTGGTAATTGAGTTGAAAGAATATCTGGCGCCATTTCCTGAATTATATTTTTCTGGATATACACAGGATGCGATCAAGGAATATGTTGAGGCGCATCTGACGCTGGCTCTGGTGATGGGAGAACCCTTTCCTTCACCACAGGAATTGCATGCTGAATCGGCCGCTTATACCAAGGGCATGGCTGAAGCAGCTACAGAGCTGCGGCGGCGTGCGCTTGATATTCTGCGCAAAGGCTATTCCGAGCAGGTTGAATTACTGCTTCAACAGATGGACGAGATCTATACCGAATTAGTCACCTTTGATTATCCTGACGCAGTCACCTATGGACTGCGTCGGCAGACGGATATTGTGCGCTCTGTTTTGGAACGCACGCGGGGTGACATCACCATGAGTATGCGCCAGCATCATCTGGCAAATACAATGGCAGACTTGATGAATCGTCTGGGCGTTGAAGATTAAGAAGAAGATTAAGTTATGCGCACGATTCGTGCTTCAGAAATAGGCAGCTATTTATTCTGCGTGCGTGCCTGGTGGTATCGACGGATAGGGAAGCCTTCACAAAATGAGCAGATCATGAAAGAAGGCACCACCTATCATGCCGATCATGGAAGTAAGGTGGCGCGTGCAGGGTTATGCCGGCGGATTGCCGTATTTCTATTATTGTTTGCTGTGTTGCTTCTTGCGGTTGGAATCATAACCTTAGTGCTGGATTGAATCTGATGTTATATATTATCGGAGCACTTCTTTTATTCATTCTGGCGGTGGTATTCTTTTTACGCGGTAGTCAGAAACAGCAGCAGCAGGGTCTACCTGCGGGTAGAGTGGTGTATGATGATAGCTCGAGGAAGGGTGGAGAGGAAGTCCAACCGATTTATTCGCCGAGACTGGGGTTGACCGGGAAACCAGATTATATTGTCCGCCATCACCACAAGCCGATTCCGGTAGAGGTGAAGAGCCGGCGTGCGCCGCGCCAGCCATATGACAGCCACATCTTTCAATTGGCAGCCTATTGCCTGCTGGTGGAAGAGAAATATGGCCAACGGCCTGAATATGGCATCATCCGCTATAGCGACCGCAGTTATCAGATTGATTTCACATTGGAATTAGAAAACCAATTGTTAGTTATACTGGGGGAAATGCGTCAGCATAACAAGACCCATGCTCCGCATCGCTCACATGAAGATG
>CAZQSG010000092.1:0-9358 GCA_964595925.1 uncultured Anaerolineaceae bacterium
GGCAGGATCATTCAGCATACCCGAATCACATCAATTCCCAGAACCTTGCCCAGTTTTTCGATGGTCCCTGCAACATGCCCCACACCGATCGCGCAATGATGTGAAGGGCCCGCACTTGCCCAGGCATTCATATAGGCCTTTGCGCCAATCGAGAAACGGTAACGGCTGTTTGTGTTCCCTATTTGCAACGTGGGGCCCGCTTCCGATTCACCTTCTGCCACCAACAGTTTCACCTTACCTTCGCCATCCTGCAGCACAGAAAGAATCGTCACAGGGCCGTGTTTCACACTCATCTGAATCGATAACCCTTTGCCGGGTTTTCCATGAAACACATTCAATGGCACCAAGTTAACTTTACCTTCTGCAATTGCTGCGTGTGCCGGGCCATCATGCCCCAACATCACAATATCATCATCAAAATCCATCGCATAAAATTCAGAAAAAGAACCGCCTGTTCCAAGACAATCCATGATCTTCATCGCCAAAACATTTTTAATCTCATATTCACCAGCTATCGGCACATGGTTTGCTGTCAGCAGGGTGTTTCCAGCAATTACAGAAGTAACAATATTTTCATGCTCACTGCCCGGGGTGCCTTCATAATAATAGGCCATCGCATCCATATGATGGTTTTCCACAAGCTTGTGCAAGGCACAGCTTGTGCGTGCCGCGCGTTCAATTTCCTGCTGTGGGCATTCTGAACTCACCTCAAAAACCGAATCAAATTGGCTGATCATTTCCGTCAAATCGTCTTCCGTCACCTGATCGCGCAGCAGCTTCACCTCATCCATTTCAACAATTTCGAAGTGATTCCCAAACACAGCTGACAACTGGGTCATATCGCTGTAGACATCCAGCATGCCCAAATAATAATGGCCTAACACACCCACCACACTGCGTCGCAACTGATCAGCCACCGAAACAGCATCAACCCAGGCATAAATCTCTTTCCACGCTTCCTGATCCTGTAAATATCCAGAAACCAGATGATAATCAATTCCAGCGCGATTGAAAACCGAAGCTATTTCGGGTGCACTGCACGCCTGGCAATGAGCAAGCCATTCCCCCGTCATTTCTTCACGGGTTTCCAATCGATTGAAAGCCTCATAATCGATGCTACTCACTGGCTGTATATTGAGAACCACCACAGGCACTTTCACTTCTTGAACCACCGGCAGCACGGTGGAGCTGAGAGCATAAGTTGAGATAAAAAGGAAAACCAGACTGACATTTTCCTCTTTGAATACATCTGCGGCAGCATAGGCTTTCTCCAGGGAATCCACCAAACCCGCGTCAATCACGGAAACACCCCGTCCTTCAATTCGTCCTTGAATCAATTCTTGATAGCCTATCAATTTTTCCTTCAATCCCTTGAACTGAGGCCAATAGGTATCAAGACCAATGCCAAACAGGCCAATCTTCACGCTTTTTTCTTTCACTGGATACTTTCCTCCTCGTTATTGGTAACAGGATAATAATGATCAATGTTTTTTGAAGTTAAAAATATATGCTTGCTCGTAATCGCGTTCGGCACACGTTAGCCTTTCAAAATCTTTTTTGCAATTTCAACAAGGCTCTTTCCATATTTTTCTGGCCAAAACGCACTAGAACCAATGATTCTGGAACCAGGGTCACGAATTTCATCGCGTACAATTGGCGCAACCCCCATTCCAGCAATAATTACATCCTTTTCCCGACCCAATTTTCTGGCTGCTCGCAACGCACCTGTAGCAGCATCATCATTGAACGGCAGCACAACAAAACGATGATATTCCGGATAAACATTCATAGTTTCTATAACTGATTCCGTGCTGATATCCAACCGGTTACCACTATTCAAGTGGATGCGTTTGAGTTCTGTCACCTTGCCGAGAATTTTTTGCAATCCATCAAGCTGTCCATAGATGCGAGTCGCTGTCAACATACCGCCCCGCGGTTCTTCCAAAATCATCACGCGATCGTAATGCCCACCCCAGTTCGCCATCACCCATTCACCGAGTGCGTTTCCTGCCATGTAACCGGCGTTGTAATGATCCACACCAAAATAAGTAGCACCAACCATTGGAATATCGACTGCAATCACTGGAATATGCTGGCGGTTGAATTTGTCCATTAGCACCCCGCATATCCGTTCATCGATATGATACTCAATCATCAAGTCAATACCATCTTCAATCAATTCATAGGCATTTTGCAGTGCGAGCTCACTATTCAGCTTATTATTCTTTATCAACAATTCAAAGTTTTCAGCTTCCGCAGCTTCGACTAATCCAGCCTGCACTTGTTCTGCGAAAGAACTTGAGGTATCCAGGTTTGCAAATCCCAGTGTAAATTTTTCTCGAGGTCTTCGCATATACTTACTGACCCCTTCATCCCCTACCACAACCAGCTCTGTACCCTTTTGCCGGAAAAGACCAATGCATTCCTGAGAAATCCCCTCATCCGTGATCACCAGTGATACTTCCTTTAAAGAAGCAAAAGGTGCAACTCCATCATTCCCAAATTTACTGGAATCAATTAACGCAATCACTTTTCCAGCCAGAGCAATCCGTTCTCGCATCACAGCAGCTTCTTCAAAATCAAAGGTCGATAGACCGTTTTGAAAAGAAAACCCGGAACATGAAATAAAAGTCTTCCCAATATTCAACCCGTCCATGATTGAAAAGCCGCGCAAACCCTTAACCAGATCACCATCAGGCTGTAAAATTCCGCCAATCAGAATCACACGGTTAGAAGTGTTTTTCACCAGCTCTCGAGCAAGAGAAGTACTGCTGGTGAAAAGTGTCAGATCATGCAAATGAAACATAAATTTGACCATATGTTTGACACTCGTGCTGGCATCAAACAAAATAGAATCACCATCACGCATCAAAGAACTGGCATAACGCGCAATATTGCGCTTTCGGGCTTCCTGCAAATCATCTGGATCAATATTATCTTCATTTACCATCGCCCCTCCATGATACCGGCGAAGGTATCCCTGAGTTTCTAATTTGCGTAAATCACTACGGACTGTAGCACCGGTTACGCCTAACCGATTTGCCAGATCATTGACCTCAATCGAGCCTTCTTCTTGCAATACTTTGATAATCTGTTGGTGTCTTAACAGGATAGACATGGGCAACTCCTGACTTGGAAAATATGAGAAAATTTTGTGAAAGATAAGGGTATTTTGAATGGCAGAAATGAAAATATTTTAACAATTCGATAAAATTATTTTCAATTACTAATCCTATGTATGAAAATAATTTTCATACATAGGAAATAATAACATGCATTCCCTTTCAATTACAAGTTGGAATTAATTGCTTCGGATTATTGAAACTCAAATGAAAAATTTCTTTGATATAGCCCATAGATTTTTCCAACATAATTGTAAATATCTGAGCCAACTCATCCGGTTTGAACCAGTGCGTCACCAGGGAAGCCAAAAGACTACTTCTTTTATGAAAAAGTCCGCTTCCTGCGGACTTTTTCATAAATTACTCTTCTTCAAATAATTCCTTCTGCTTTTTAACATATTTGCCACGATCTTGCGTATCGAGAATTCGTTTGCGGATACGCAAATTATTCGGTGTAACCTCTAACAACTCATCCGGTGAAAGAAACTCAATCGATTCATCCAGACTCATAATGCGAGGAGTGCTTAACCGAACAGCGATTTCTTTATTCGATTGCCGCATATTGGTCAAAGCCCGCTTTTTACAAACATTGATCGTCAGGTCTTCTGGACGCGCATTTTCACCCACAACCATGCCCTCGTATACGGGAGTTCCAGGTGGGTGGAATAAATTTCCTCTCTCCTCTGCATTGCGCAGGCCATATGTCGTTGTCACCCCTGTTTCTCGAGCTACTATCGATCTTGACTGCTGAAACTTTACAACCTGCTGCAACACATCATAGCCTGAAAAGATCGTATTGACGATACCCAAACCATGTGTGGCAGTCATAAAATGATAACGAAAGCCCAGCAAAGTACGTGTTGGCACAGAATAGATCAAATGAACAGTATCATCTGCGTTGTTGCGCATGTCCTTCATCAAACCCTGGCGGCTCCCCAGCATTTCAACAACAACACCTACATACTCCTGAATCACGTCAATATGAACCTCTTCATAAGGTTCCATTTTGGTACCGTTCTCGTCTTCAATCACAATAGCTTCAGGACGTGATACTTCAAACTCATAACCTTCCCGACGCATGGTCTCGATCAGAATCCCAAGATGAAGTTCGCCGCGTCCTGAGACGAGAAACCGATCCGTGCTGTTGGTTTCCTCTACCCGCAGAGCAATATTAACTCTCAGTTCCTGCATAAGACGGTCACGGATGTTGCGGGAACTTCCTTTTTTACCATCCTGGCCTGAAAACGGTGAAGTATTCACACCAAACGTCATTCGCACCGTTGGAGCTTCCACTTCAATGATTGGCAATGCCTCTGGACGTTCAGGATCTGCCAATGTTTCGCCAATAGCAATGTTTTCCAACCCTGCAATAGTTACTATATCGCCCGCTTCAACTTCTTCAACTACTGTCTTTTCAAGGCCATAAAAAACGAATAAATATTTTGCAATATCCGTCACAATTGTGCCATCCCGTTTAATACGTGCCAATTGCTGGCCCTGACGCAGCTTACCGCGATGAATACGACCAACCGCCGTAGTGCCGCGGTACTCGTCATAACCCAGGTTGGTCACAAGTATCTGCAATGGACCATCAACATCTACTTCAGGAGCAGGAATTTTCTGCAAGATTGTTTCAAATAAAGGCTGCAAATTTGGTGAAAGATCATGCGTAAGACCACACTGCCCTGATATCGCGTTCAAGTAGAGAATTGGGAAATCTGCCAGTTCGTCGGCCGCACCAAGTTCCAGGAACAGATCAAAGGTCATATCTAACGCACGGTCCGGTAATGCCTCGCGGCGATCCATCTTATTAATTACGACAATCGCAGGAAGATTTTTTTGGATGGCTTGCTTAAGCACAAACCGTGTCTGGGGTTTTGGCCCCTCAGCGGCATCCACCAATAAAAGAACCCCATCTACCATATTCATGATACGCTCAACTTCACCGCCAAAATCAGCATGACCGGGTGTATCAACAATATTGATCTTGACCAACTCTCCAGTTTCAGGGTCGGGTATGGTGATAGCGGTGTTCTTCGAGAGAATCGTAATCCCACGCTCACGCTCTAAATCATTTGAATCCATCACTCGCTCTGCAACATATTGATTTTCACGGAAAATTTTAGCCTGTTTCAGCATGCTATCCACAAGCGTAGTTTTCCCATGATCAACATGAGCGATGATGGCAATATTTCTTAAATTACTTCGTCGAATTTTCATACCTGTAATCGAACTTCTCCATTTTTTTCCTACCAATAATTAATAACCTTATAATTATACACCCACGGAGATTGGATAAGAGTCTTTTAGTGAAAATCCAGTCAAATAACCAATTCAGCTATCAAGACTAATCTACTGGAGTAACACCTTTTTTCAAGATGATATTGCCATATTTCGCTGTTTCACCTGTTGCCACGACAGCAAACGCTTTCTTGCAACGCTCATAAAATGCAAATCGCTCCATATGCTCAATTTCTGATGTCTCTGGCCAATAGCGATCAATTTCAATACGATACGCCGTCTCGACCGCAGGATCCAGAGAGTCTCCGACCGCTGCCGCCATCATGATCACAGGATGCTCAACATAGGAATCGAGCGCCATCAATGGCAGAATAGCATCTAATAAGGGCGCCACTCTAATTCCATCAGCACGGATAACTCGTTTGCCAAAGGTGTCAGCCGGAAAATGAGCATCCGCAAGCACAATCTCATCACCATGCCCCATCTTATACAACACAGATAATAATTCGGGAGAAATCAAAGGTGAAATTCCAATCAACATAATCACACACTCCTTATTGAAGATAGCAAATCATTAGATGCTATTCTCAGAAAATGGATGCAAAGTTGCACTTTATGAAAATCAAAAATATAAGGCAGTACTGGAATAAAACCCAATGCTGCCTGTAAGGAATCATTTACAAAAATCCGTCACTCCACCGAGACAAGCACGGCGCGGACAACAGTACGCCATGGATAACTATTACTTGCGGAATCATATCCTTGGCAGGTCACCAACGTAATCCAATCCATTTCCTCATGCTGGAAAGCATGTGCGTCTGTCGGGGACACCCAGTGATACACTTGACGAACCTGATAAGTATAAGTCAAACCGTAGGCATCAATCTGCACCACATCTCCCCATTTTAGGGATTTCAATTGATGGAATGGACCCGGTAAGCCGTTGGCATCATAAATATGTGCAGTGAGCAAAGTATTCCCGTTCCAGGTGGGATAAGCAGTACCAGCCAGATAACCAACCTGTCCGCTGAGCCAGCGCACATCCCAACTATCCCCACTCAGTGGTACGCCGACTACTTCCGCATTGACACTCAGTGACGGAATAGATAGTGAAATGCCATTCGCTGAAAGTGGCTGTAAATTTGAGACCCCATCAAACTCAGTTTTCACACCAGGTGCAAATCCGGTATCTGGCAGAGCTTTGGCTGTTACATTGTAATTCACAACCACCCGCCAGCACTGATTGCTGGTATCACAAATTTGATACGTCAAAGTATCATCACCAAGATACGACGCGTATGGCACATAATGAATGCTGGCTACCCATGCGCCTCCGTGAAGGGGTCCCGAAACAATTCGAATACTTTCTTCAACCCATGCCAAACCGTTAGGGTTCAGGTCTAAAAGAGGATCAAAGGATACTTGCTCTCCCTGTAACACGTCGAAAACTTTTGTCATTAATAACGGTAAATCTACAAAGGTTTGGGGCATCAAGTTCAAGCCAATTACAACCGGGTCATGATCGGAAGATCGAAACGGATCAACAACATAGAGATTTAGTGCTTCCTGGCCATATTCTGTGTTGTAATCGAGAATACGCGGTTCATCGGCGTTGATATGCCAGTGAGCCACTCCGGTTACCTGGCTTTGCATTGGGCTGGATGCAAGGGCATGGTCGAGAACTCCACGTTCACCATCATAAACATAGGAATAAGGAATGGAATTACCTGCAAATTGTGTTACCAGGTCGACATAGTCATCGGTGGTGCTTTCAATATCATCTGCGCCAACTTCGATGGCATTAATCGGGTCTTCCTGAAGATAAGCATTCAGATCACCAATGATAAGGAAATCTGTTTCCGAAGTGCCGGTGGGGTCTGTCGCCAACCAATCAACTAAAGCAGCTGCCGCACTGGTGCGGGTCAGGTTACAATTCCCCTGGCCATCCCCAGTATCTGGGTCGCCGATATTGTTACAGTTGGATCCTTTAGATTTTAGATGGTTGACGGCCACAGTAAATTGCCCATTGTTGCTTAGATCTCGGAAGGTTTGCGCCAATACTGGACGGTTCTTATTTGAGTTAAAATTAGGATCAACACTGGAATCCAGGATAGAGGCCAGTCCAACCGATTCCACAGAATCTACCTTATAAATCAAACCAACCGCAATTTCATCACTACCGATTGCGGTGACACCGGGGTCAATAAAGGCATAAACACTGCTGCCAGCTGAGTCGTTCAACCCGGAAACAAGATTATGAATGGCACTATTGGTGCCATACCCATTGTTTTCAATTTCCATCAACCCGATAACATCGGCATCCAGAGCAATGATAGCCTCAATGATCTTATCACGTTGACGAGTAAATTCCTCCATAGTATTTGCACCACGGGAACCGAGAGTGGTGAAGTAATTCAGGACGTTAAAGCTGGCGACATTAAGCGTTCCACCGACGGATGGTACACCGGGACGTGCATTCGCGGGTGTGAAAGTGACCGGTGTGGTCGGCTGCAGACGATAACAAGAGTACGAGTAGTTAATAACCCCGGTCAGGTTTGTGACCGTATCACCGATACGCAGCGTGTCATTGCTGGGACGCAGGTAAGGAACTGTGGGGGGATTCTGGATTTGAGAAAAATCATCCAACAGAACTCGGTTGAGATCATTTGCGATTTCCATAAGATTCGCATCTGTGCCTGGTTCAACAACATTAGTCGGGTTATCGAGCGGGGAGGTGCTGGAAAGCCAGACTTCGCCATAGCGACCGAGGTTATAGGTTTCGGTGACGTAGAGCGGCAACGAGTATTGTACGTACATGCCTTCAACAATTTCTAAAGCGGCAGTGGTGTTCAAGGGTAATAATAAAGATGTTACCATCGGGAGGGTATTGTTATTGCTGCAAATTTCCAGATCAGTTACAGAGTTGATCTGGGTCATCTCATAATATTCCCCCGCTGTCCCCGTCAGATGCACGAGATCACCAACAGCAACATCAGTAGATGTTGAGTAGACGAAGATGCCTTCGGATGTAAGGGGATTTAAGTCGTCATCAGATACCTCTTCTTGCAGGAAGAAGCCAGAAAGCTCATCGCTCTCCTGAAAGTCCGCCGTAACAATAGCTTCAATGGTCACGGTGTTTCCAATGAGAGGGCTTATAAGCCCAGTACCTTGAACAGTCGATATCAATGTAGCAGGTGTGCCACAGCCTGTGGAAGTTGAACAGCCACTAAAGTTAGTGCCGTCAATTTTCATGCCAGGAGAGAAAAGCGTACCACCAGCACCGGTCGCCACGCTATGTTTTACATAACTACTGCCAGTAATATCAGGATCTAATGTTAGAGACTGATTATCTCCACCTTCTGAGCCATACGAGATGCTAGCCTGATCTGTACTGCCATCGCTTACAGTAATGGTGTCCCCAGTGTTGTTAAGCCCCAGTGCACCTGTAGAAGCTGTTTGGACAAGAGAATTACCAAATGTTCCAGTGGGGGTTCCTCCACCAAAGACGACAACATTGCAATTAGCAGAGATTACAGTATTAGCGGGGAAAGTGTGACGTACACCAACACCATCACTGACGGTCCAGCCGCTAACGTCAAGGTCAGCTCCACTGATATTGACAATTTCTACGAATTCGTCTTGACTGCTGTCACGAGTACCGTCGCCGTTGGCATCGCCTGGCAGATCAGCAGCCGGGTCTGCCAGGAATTCATTGATGATGACAGATGCGGGAGGGGATGAGTTAATTATGGTAAAGTTAAAAACATAATCATCTACCATATTATCCGCAGTCCCATCCTGGTCAGCCACCTGAGCGGCGACAATGGTAACAGTACAAACTTCACTGTTGCTGAAGTCTGCACCGGGATTTAGCGTGTAATTCTGAGGGCCACCGGTCACAGTTGCAGTATGCACACCGCTGCTGGCACAGTTGATCGTGAACCAAGAGCCGGTTACGGTCACATCCTCACTAAAGCTGATGGCAATATCAGCAT
>CAZQSG010000093.1:0-9200 GCA_964595925.1 uncultured Anaerolineaceae bacterium
AATTGGCACGATTACTGGTCCATTGGGGAGTACAGCCGCTATTGATCGCCTGGAAGGATACCGTAATGCCCTGATTAACGCAGGGATGGAGATCAATCAGGAATTGATTATCACATCTGATTTTACTGAAGCAGGGGGCTTTACAGCCTTCAAGAAAATGTTTTTTGCTAATCCTGATGCACTTTTTGCTGCAAATGATTCTATGGCAGTGGGTGCAATCCATGCCGCCCGTGAAGCTGGATTATCAGTTCCCGACGATCTGGCTGTGGTCGGATTCGATGATCTCCCGATCGCGTATGTGACCGATATTAATCTGACGACGATTCATCAGCCGGTGGTAGAATTTGGTATCACTGCTGTTACTGCACTGATCGATATAATCAGTCACGGCCCCAAAAGGAGAGAGCACATCTATCTGGACACCGAACTGGTGATCCGGGACACCTGCGGGGCATATGGAAGGTAGTAAAACCACTGTTTTATTTCCCAAAGTTGTGAAAGGAGGAGAACCTCGAGAGTTTTACACACAATTTGTCACAAAAGTAACATTTAACACTATTAGTTTTTATATAAGGAGATTTAAAGATGAAAAAATATAAATGGTTACTCGCCATTCTTCTGATCTTCGCTCTGGTATTGACCTCTTGCAAGACCGCCGAAGAACCTGCACCTACAGAAGTAGAAGAAGAAGTAGCTGAAGAAGCTGCTCCTGTAGAAGAAGAAGTAGTTGAAGAAGCTGCTCCCGTAGAAGAAGAAGTAGTTGAAGAAGCTGCTCCTGTAGAAGAAGAAGTAGTTGAAGAAGCAGTTAATCCGGCTGATGTGGTTACTTCTCTGCCTCGCAAAGAGACCCTTTACATCGCTGGTCTTCAGTGGGGTTCAGTCGTTGGATGGAATCCATACTCCTCCAACAACAATAACGCCCTGGGAGTCAATCAGGGTGCCAGCGCTCGCACACCGATCTGGGAAACCCCCTATATGTATAATATGATCGACGGTAAGCAATATCCTCTATTAGCAGATGGTGATTACACTTGGAACACTGATATGACTGAGATCACCTTCAAGCTTAAAGATACTGCGAAATGGAGTGATGGTACTCCAGTAACTGCAGATGATGTTGCCTATACATTTGCTACCCATGTCAAGTATGAAACATCTGTCGGCGTTGGTGTTACTGATTACATCGATAGCATTGAAGCAGTTGATCCTCAGACGGTTGTGGTCAAGGCCAAACTGAATGATGAAGGCGCAGCTGTTAATCCTCTGGTAGTTTCTTCGTACCTAAGTGACAATTATGTTATCCAGAAAGCCTGGACCCAAACACTGGAAGAGCGCACCGGCAACGATGCTGAAGCTTTGAAAGCTGATACCGGTGAAGACTTCATCGCCTCTGGCCCTTACACTAAATTCTTCACTGACGACACGAAAGTCGTTCTTATACGTGATGACAATTACTGGGGTCAGGATGCTTCCATGTGGGGTGAACTACCTGCTCCGAAGTACCTTGCACATACTATCTATGCTGATAACAACGCAGGTTTTCTCGCCTTAAAAGCTGGCGAAGTGGATGTCAGCCAGCAGTTCAATGCCAATGTTCAGGATCTATGGCTTATTGACAATCTGCCTATCTCTACCTATTTGGAAGAAGCTCCTTACGGTCTCACTGCCAGCCTCCCTACAGCCTACTTCAACTCGAATTCTTTCGGGCTGGACAATATTGCAATTCGGAAGGCTATAGCTATAGCTGTTGATTATGACACCATCATTGCCAACGCAATGACCAATCAATCTCCGACCTTCAACCAGGTTCCTCGCTCGGTTATGAACCCGACTGCTGGTGAACAGGCACTATATGATCACGATGCCGTTGCAGACCTGCAGTGGGCTGGCAACGATATCGAAGGTGCAAAAAAGCTCCTGGATGATGCTGGCATCGTCGATACCGATGGTGATGGCTGGCGTGAGCTTGATGGTCAGAAGCTTTCTTATAATGCTGTCTGTCCCAATGGCTGGTCCGACTGGCAGGCTGCTATGGAAATTGTGGCGGCTGCTGGTGAAAAGATTGGTATTGAGATTACAACCCTCTTCCCCGAATGGGGTGTCTACCAGACCGTCTTCATCGAAGGTGACCAGACTGAATATGACATCTTCATGGTTTGGAGCAACGGCGCTGGCCCAACAAACCCCTGGGGTCGTGTTCGTCAGTTGATGAGTAGCGAGTTCGCCGGTACTTCAGGTAACTGGAACGGCAACTGGGGCGGATATGTCAACCCCCGCATTGATGAAATCATTGCTGAAATTCCTCAGACAACCGATCCAACCAGGCTCAAGGAGCTCTACACTGAGGCAACCAGGATTTACCTGACTGATATTCCTTCATTCACGCTTATGTATCGACCTGATCAGTTCTATACAGTGAACGAATCTGTATGGACAGGTTTCCCGGAAGCTACAGACGGCCTGAACATTCCACCAATGAATCTGATGGATGGCTATGGTGTGGCAGGTCTCTATCACATTACGCTGATTGAACCGTAAACAAAATCCAACAATCACAGCCATGTTCCGTTAACGATGGAACATGGCTTTATTTTGTAAATAATCAGGAGGAGGTGTTTGATTGAAAGGCTATCGAAAGTATTTTGGGAAAAAAATTGGATGGTTCTTTATCACATTAGTTTGCGCAATCGTGCTGAATTTTATCTTGCCACGTCTGATGCCAGGAGACCCGGTGGCTGTCATCACACAAAAAGTTACCCAGGGCATGACCAGTCAAACCGGGATTGCAAAAGTTTATGAGGAATACGCAACCTTATTTGGTACCAATAAACCCATGCACGAACAATTCTTCCTCTATGTAAAGAATGTGCTCCATGGTAATTTAGGTATTTCATTCAGCCAATATCCCAGACCGGTTGTAGATATTATCAAATCTTCGATCTGGTGGACAGTGTGTCTACAGTTTCCTGCAATCATTGTCGGTTGGATAATTGGGAACTCACTTGGTGCATTAGCGGCCTATCGCGGGAAAATCTTCGATAAAATACTTATGCCCCTTAGTATTTTTATCGGTAATTTACCAGCATTTGGAATGGCTGTCGTTTTGCTGGTTTTTTTTGGAGTTAAATTAAAATGGTTCCCAACATCTGGCGGTTATGGGTTTGATCTATTACCCAATTTTAGTTGGAGGTTTATCTGGTCTGTGTTCACTCATTACCAATTGCCCTTCTGGTCAATCGTGTTGATCTCGATTGGTGGCCAGGCAATCGGCATGCGCTCCATGTCAATCTATGAACTAAATGCAGATTATGTAAAATATAGCCGTTTTCTTGGCATCAAAGATCGAAAAATCATTGGTTATGTATTTCGAAATGCGATGCTTCCCCAGGTGACTGGTTTGGCCTTATCAATCGGTACAATGGTCGGCGGTGCGCTGGTGGCAGAAATTATCTTCAGTTATCCAGGGCTTGGCTCTACTATTTTGAGTGCTGTAATGGGGCAAGATTATCCGCTAATCTCGGCAGCCACATTGATTATCACATTGATGGTGTTGACTGCTACTTTCGCCATCGAAATTCTTTATGGTTTCATTGACCCGCGCATTAAAGCTGCGCAGGCTGATTAAGGAGAGATACTATTATGAAACATTTAATTCGTCAAGTTTTTCACTCTCCAAAATTTATAATAGGATTTTCTATTTTCATTGCAATACTACTGACAGTGATCGTTTATCCTTTAGTCGTAACAGACAAACCATTAGCAATAATCGGCCAGGGTACTTTTTTTGAACCCGGAATCTATGTGAATGTTTATGACAGCATTGGTTCCCCCGTGTATATGCTTCAACTGGATGATGCCGCCGCGAATCGAATTGCCAGCAAGTTGGGAGACGAAGAACGCCTCGCCATAAAGGAATGGCTTTTGGCATATGGAATTTCTGAAACCGAGATCGATATTAATAACACTGTACAACTCATGGACCAGTGGAAAAAATATTTTGACCCCACTTTAAGGTTTGATGGGATGACCTCTGCCAGACGAAAATACTTTGGCAGGCTTGATGCTTCGCTCGATGGAATTCTGGCAACAGAGGCGGCGATCATAGCAGCAGAAAACCCGGAAACGGGTGCTTTAGAGGAGAAAGATGTCATCGAACGAACTGATTACGTAAACATCAATCAGGTGCCAAACGTACGGGTATTGCTGCTTGGAACAGATAACTTTGGTCGCGATATGCTAACGGAATTGGTTTCAGCGACCGGCACATCTCTGAAGATTGGTTTTATCGCAGGCATCGTCGCAACCTCAATTGGTTTGACGTTGGGATTGCTGGCAGGATATATCGGTGGATTTATGGATGATGCCATCATGTTCATCACAAACCTCTTCACCGTAATTCCTAGTTTTGTGTTATTGATATTGATTTCCTTTAGTATTGGGCAAGAAAAACGTGGTGCTATGACAGTCGCGGTTGTGATCGGGGTAACTTCCTGGGTATGGACTACCAGAGCTGTGCGTGCGCAGGTGATTTCTCTGCGTAACCGTGACCACGTCAACCTGTCAAAACTTTCTGGGCACTCAGTCTTTCATATCATCCTGTATGATATCTTACCTTACATTGCTTCTTATGTTGTGATGGCACTAATACTACAAATTTCTTCAGGTATCCTATCGGAGGCTGGATTGTCAATACTTGGGTTGGGACCTAAAACTACAGATGTACCAACTTTAGGTTTGATGATGAATTGGGCGATGATCTACTCAGCGCATATTATGGGAAAATGGTGGGCATACTTCCCTGTAATCGGAGTCATAGCTCTGATTTCATTTTCGATGAATTTGATGAATACAGGTCTCGATCAGGTATTCAACCCGGCATTGAGGGAATAGGAGAGTGAAATGTCAAAAGTATTGCTAGAGGTCAGGGAATTAACTACAAAATATATCACCCGTTTTCAGGAAAATATTTACGCCGTTGACCACGTTTCTCTGAAGGTTGAAGAAGGGAAATCGCTGGGGATTGCGGGGGAGTCTGGCTGCGGAAAATCGACGCTTGCACTCAGCCTGATGGGTTACTACTTTCCCCCGCTGCATTATTCAAGCGGTGACATCATCATCGATGGACGCAATATTTCTGGGATGGATCCTGATGATGTTCGTAAATCGATTTTAGGAAAGGAGATCGCTTATATCCCCCAATCTGCGATGAACGCACTTAATCCTACCCAGAAAATCATCAACTTAATTCAGGATGTTATTCAAGCGCATGATCCAACAACCACCAAAAAAGAAATTTATGAACTTGCCAGACACAACTTTGATATTCTAGGGCTTCCTGAGGAAGTACTGCAAAAATATCCTGTTGAACTTTCGGGGGGTATGAAACAACGTGCGGTGATCGCTATATCTGTGATTCTTTCCCCAAAAGTGTTGATAGCTGATGAGCCTACTTCTGCGCTCGATGTCACTTCACAGAAGATGGTTATCAAGATGCTGTTGAACTTGATGGAAAAAGGCATGATTAAATCAATGATATTTATCACACATGAGCTTCCGCTCCTTTACAACGTAACCGATGATATTATGGTCATGTACGCAGGGCAGATCGTGGAGAAGGCAACTGCAAAGGAAGCGATACTGGATCCACGCCATCCTTATTCGAAGGGACTCATGGGTTCGATTATTGTGCCAGAAAAAGGTGTGAGAGATGCAAAACTGACAGCCATTCCTGGCGTACCGCCAAACCTCAAAAATCCACCTGCTGGATGCCGGTTTGCTGAACGTTGTAAATACGCTCAGCCAGAATGCAAGACAGTTTCTGTAAATCTTCGCAAAATTGAAGGAGACCGCGCTTACCGCTGCATCATGACCGAAGAAGAGCTGAAGGAGGCATATAAAAATGAATGATGAAAATAAAATGTTTCTGGGCGGTTCAGGGCTTACCAAGATATTTGGGATTGGTCGCCAAAAAACTATAGCAGTTGATCATGTGGATTTCAATTTCTATGAAGGTAAAATTGTTTCGATCGTAGGCGAATCGGGCAGTGGAAAAACCACTCTGGCGAAGATGCTGTTAGGATTGATCAACCCTACTGAGGGAGATGTTTTCTTTCAGGGGAAAAAGCGCGATATCAGTACGCATAAGAAGAAAGTGAAATACTGGAAAAGTACTCAAGCGATTTTTCAGGATCCATATTCCTCATACAATATATTCAACAAAATTGATGCTGTACTTTTAGATTGTATTCGTATGCGTGGCGGCCGAAAACTTCCGTATGCGAAAAAAGTAGAAATGATGACAGAGGCATGCAGCTTCGTTAACTTGAAGTTCGAGGAATTGACCAATAAATATCCTTTTGAGCTTTCCGGTGGACAGATGCAGCGTTTAATGATTGCCCGGATATTCCTCCTGAAGCCAAAAATTTTACTGGCTGATGAACCAACCTCGATGATTGATGCCTGTTCACGTGCAACTATTCTGGATATGCTTATGAAACTGAGTGATGAAACCGGGATGACTCTCATTTTCATCACCCACGATATTGGTCTGGCCTATTATGTTTCTGATAAAGTTTACATTATGGAGCATGGCAAATTTGTTGAAAGCGGATCTGCTGACGAGGTGATTCTGAATCCGAAAGAACCGTATACAAGGCGATTGATCAGTGATGTTCCAAAGATCCATGAAGAATGGGATCTGTCAACTGTATAATGTATTTCCTCTTAAGATTGAAGCCAAACAAATAACGTAGAACTCTGAGATAAAAAGGGCGGCTGGCAAAAGCCACCGCCCTTTTTATCTCAATGGCAATTCCAGTGAACGAAAATAGTGCGATCATCAATAAGATAAAGTACAAAGGCTTTCTACCATGGAAAAAACTTCTTGATTTATCCCCCAACCTTAATATATCGTTCTTTTCTTGAAAATCCTCGTGGATGGAAAAATGCAAAATAAAGACTTTAGAAGGAGTATTGTATGAAAAAGATTAATGAATTGCTCAAGCAGATGACGCTGGAAGAAAAAGCATCGCTTTGCTCTGGGCTCGATTTCTGGCATCTGAAGAATATTGACCGGCTGGGGATACCCTCCATCATGGTCACCGATGGCCCGCATGGCCTGCGTAAACAGGCTGGAGATGCCGATCACATCGGCCTTAACCAGAGTGTTCCTTCCACCTGTTTCCCGACTGCCTCCGCTCTGGCCAGTACCTGGAATCGCGATCTGGTATTCTCAGTTGGCGAGGCTCTGGGCGAAGAATGCCTGCAAGAAGATGTCGCTGTCATTCTCGGTCCGGGGGCCAACATTAAAAGGTCCCCACTATGTGGACGAAATTTTGAATACTTCTCGGAAGACCCCTACCTGACCGGTGAGATCGCCAAGCAGCATATCAAAGGTGTCCAATCCAAAGGCGTGGGCACTTCACTCAAACATTTTGCCGTTAATAATCAGGAAGAGCGCCGCATGTCGATCAATGCCATTGTGGATGAACGTACCCTTCGTGAAATCTATCTGGCAGGGTTCGAAACCGCTGTTAAAGAAGCTCAGCCCTGGACGGTGATGTGTTCCTACAATCGCTTGAATGGTGAATATGCCAGTGAAAACGAATGGTTGCTGAGAAAAGTTCTGAAAGAAGAATGGCAGCATGAAGGTCTGGTGGTCACCGATTGGGGTGCCATCAATAATCGTGTAAAAGGACTCAAAGCTGGTCTTGAATTAGAAATGCCCGGCAGCAATGGCCTTAACGATGCCAAAATTGTTGAAGCTGTCAAAAACGGTTCCCTTGATGAACAAATACTTGATCAGGCCGTTGAGAAACTGCTGACTCTGGTCGTAAAGCATGAAAAAAACAAAGGGAAAGATTACCGCTACGATATGGAAGCCCACCATTCCCTCGCAAGGAAGGCTGCCGCAGAAGGTGCTGTACTGCTCAAAAATAAAGGTGATCTCCTGCCACTCAAGGTGGACATGAAGATTGCTGTCTTAGGCGAATTTGCTGTCACCCCCCGCTATCAGGGCGCTGGCAGCTCCCTCATTAATCCATCCCGTCTCGATAAAGGCCTGAAAGAAATTATGAAATTCGTTCAGGACGAGAACCTTGTCAGCTATGCTCCGGGTTACCAAGTTAATACTGACCTGGTAGATGAAACTCTTATTCTGCAGGCTGTTGAGACCGCAAGAAAAGCAGATGTCGCGGTCATTTTTGCCGGACTGACTGATAGCTATGAATCAGAAGGCTTCGACCGTGAGCACATGCGCATGCCTGCTAATCACAATCGATTAATTGAAGCCGTGACAGCCGTCAACAAGAATGTGGTTGTCGTTCTCAGTAACGGTTCCCCGGTCGAAATGCCATGGCTAGAGCAAGTTCCAGCTTTGCTGGAATGTTATCTGGGCGGACAGGCTGGCGGCGGTGCAGCAGCAGATATACTCTTTGGATATGTAAATCCCAGCGGAAAATTAGCAGAAACTTTTCCCTTCAAACTCGATGATGTTCCAGCATCGAAAAATTTTCCCGGTGGACCGAAAACCGTCGAATATCGCGAAAGTTTATATGTCGGGTATCGTTATTTTGACAGTGCTGATGTTCCTGTCCAATTCCCGTTTGGATTCGGCCTTTCTTACACCACCTTTGACTACAATGACCTGACTGTCAGCGCAGAACAAATTGATGAGCATGAAGAGCTCACGCTGAGCTTCAAGATCAAGAACACAGGTCAGGAAATGGGCAGCGAAATCGTACAGTGTTACGTGCGTGACCTGTCTTCAACTGTTTTCCGGCCCAAAAAAGAACTGAAGGGCTTTACCAAGATTAATTTGAAACCAGGTGAGGAAAAAGAAATCACTATGGTACTTAATCGGCGTTCTTTTGCTTATTACAGCATTAATGCAGGTAACTGGGTAGTCGAACCAGGCCAATTTGAAATCCTCATCGGTGCATCCTCACAAGACATTCAGCTCAGGACGACAATTTCTGTAACAGTAGAAGAACCTGTTTCCGAGATACCAGATCGGAAAGCCCTTGGACAATATTATTCACCTACACCTGATTTTTCGATCAACGATGACACCTTCAGAGCTCTTTTGGGAAGAACACCACCTGATACATTCTATCTCCCAGGCGAACCTCTGAATACTCTTACTCCGCTAAAAGACCTGCAGCGTACTTTCTTTGGACGACTAATCTATAACATGATTATGC
>CAZQSG010000094.1:0-1681 GCA_964595925.1 uncultured Anaerolineaceae bacterium
TAATGCATACAACTTTACATGAGAGTGAATCATTTGTCAAGAGGAATTTCAGATTACTTTGTAATGTCTTTCAAAAGATGTGAGGAAATCCATTGGAATTCGATTCCAGATCAAGGGCTGCTCCATGGCCAATGCTTCTCAATTTCCAAATTACTTGATCTGCGCGAGGTATATTTCGTTGCCGAAAGCCACTAAAATGTTCTGTTGGTCCGTCACGGTGAAGGCGGTGATGTCTTTTTTGGGCAGCCAATCACCTCCCGCAGCATAAAAACGAAACGTTTTATTGAGTTTCATCTGCACGCTGAATTGATAGAGTGTTCGCGAATTCTGATCGAGAAGATAGTAGGACGGAGGAAAATCCGCAGCATAAATATCAACCCAATCCATTTGCTGAAGCGAAATCGGAACACCCTGTTTATCAATGGGCGGCAGGTAAAAACATTCACGGTCTTCCGCTGTCATCGCCCGTACTACGCAGGTCATCACCTGGTTGCTCTCTTCGACAAAAACAATCGTATCACTGTAAACATCCATCGCCTTAACCTGGGTCAGGTCAAGAGGAGGGTCTTGTGAGAAAAAGAGATATGGTTCTTCATCTGTAAATATCTGGCTTTTTCCATAATATTGCCATAAAGCTCTTGTCCCCTGATCGAGAGCAAAGATAGCGTTGCGTTCCATCGTCATCTCGGTTACATTCAGCCAGCCAAAGATAGGAACCTTCAGCATTTCGTTCTCTGGCTCTGCATTAATCTTGCAGTAGGTGATGGAGCCAATAGCATCAATGGCTATCACGGAAGCTCTCTTCTCATTCATAGGCGAAAGTGGAGCAATATCAACAAATTTTTCAAGGCCGCTGCCACCGCACACAAAGTTGTCATCAAGCTGATATATCTGACCATCATAAATAAAATGCAATACCTGCCCGCTGTTGCCGTCGAGGGCAAAAAGGTCATACTGATTAAGCACAAATAGCTTACTGATTTTGATGGAGGCATTCAATTGGCTGTCGATGATATTGAATAACTCAAGACGCACAACGCCATCCACATCATCCAACGCCGCTTCGATTTGCAACCTTAGTTCGCGGCTATCATCATTTGAACGAAAGGTTTCAGCCTGTTCAAGATATTGCAGCGCATTTTCAAGACGGGTGCGCTTTACCTCACTATCGGTTTCGCCAATAGCCTCACCCGAAATCTGGCGAGCTTTTTCATAGTAATATGCAAATTGTTCTTCGACACCCATTTTTAGATAGATGGTTCCAGCGATCGCTGCAATAATCAAGGGAACTGCGATGGCAACAAGAAGCAAGACCCTGTTTGAAATCGGGAGCTTGAATTGCGGCTCCTGTGTTTTTTTTTCTGGCGGCACCTCAACCTGTGCCTCCTCACCTTCTGGATTGTCTCCGTCTTCTATTTGAGGCAGCAGAGGGGGCTGAGTTACCATGCGGGATGAGGGCTTGTCCTTCAGCTTACGGAGATTGACCCACGCTTTCGCAAAGCGGCGCTTGCTTTCTTCAAAACCAGGCAATGGCAACTTTTCGATAACTGAATCGAAAGTAACTTTTGGCTTCTGTGGGATTTCTTTCTCTTGCGAGGCTGGTGCATCGCTGTTCTGCTCTGTTTCTTTTGATGACAGATTAAGAATTTCATCAACCGCAGGTTCTGTGTCAGGTAAATTT
>CAZQSG010000094.1:1781-8799 GCA_964595925.1 uncultured Anaerolineaceae bacterium
TCTTCTTGAGAATCCACTTCGGGGGATGTCTGCTGGGCCTGTCCGGGCGCATTTGCCAGGCGCATCTTATGGAATTCGCCTTTCTCGCCATTTTGCAGCTGCAGCACAAGCGCTTCAAAATCTCCCAGGGTGTTGTTCAAAAGCCGTCTGCGCACACTTTGTAGCGAGGGGCGCTTTTCAAAGGTCAGTGTCTGCCGGTTCCAGCCCTGGGCAGGTGAAGGGGAAAGAAGAAGTACATCACCAACCTGGATTTTCGTCTGGAAGAAATGAGGGCGAATATCTTCAGCATAACCCAGTACCTGCGAATGACTGTTTGTGTTGAAATAAGGAGTCATCTTATCGTCTTGCAGAAGGAAAGTGTAAACTGCACCCGCATGCGCAAGATAAAGATCATCACCGCGCAGAAGTGATATATTGAGCTTGGCACCAATTTTTCCATTTCCCTGAGAAAGAGTCCTTGAACGAGATAAAAACTTTTCATTCAGATCGTTCGCAATCACCCGCATTCCACTGGTAATGGTGCCACGCGCATTAAAATAGGTTCGAGCGGCCTCTTTGAGCCATTCGTTCAGTTCCTTGTCCGAAACCTGATCCCCACCTGTGACGAATGAAAGCCACAGCAGCAACCGATCATTCACACGTGAACGCTGACAGCGTTTGGGCGCTAATGCCGGAAAGAGTCCTTGTAACTGGTTTTGCTCCAGCCCATCCACACGATGCATGGGCAGTAAGTAGAGTTCGTACACCTTGTTGTGTCTACCTCGTTGTTGAATGATTTTTGCTTCCACTTATTGACGCTGATGGATTTGAATCAACCATGCAACGTCCTCCATCCTTCATTGTAGTATAAAGCAGGATAAAATACCAAGAAAGAAGGATAGAGAAATTACATCTCACGATCTGGCGGGGAAGGACCGGGGTCAGGTCACCGGATAGGATAATTTGCCCACATCCTGTTTTTCCCGTACAATCGAGGAGAGGTATTTCGATGAATTGTTGTTCAAAACTGCGTAGGTTCTATCTCATGCTGGCAGTTGTCTGCGGCCTGCTGCTTCTGCTGGCTGGCTGTAAACCAGCGCCGACTCAGGCCAGCACGCCCTCTGCGGAGAAGTTGTTTACTGCGACGCACACAAGAGAGGTCACTAACTCACCCACCCTCACAGCGACCGCCTCTCCTCATCCAACAGCCACCCCGTCGCCCGCGCCGACCCGCCTTACCAGTAAATTGCCCCTCAGTCATGTTTCCTATCGCCTCCCGCTCACCATTCGGCATGTGACCGAGAATACCGCTGTCCTCTTTTTCGAACTCAGCCAACCATCTATGGGGAGCATCACCCTGCAACCTGTAAATCAAACACTGCTCACCATTACGACTTCCTTCGGCGCAGACAGTGCGCGCCATCTGCTTACCATTCAAGGTCTGCATCCTACAGCGAGCTACGAAATCATCCTGTCATTGGATGAAAATGGACAGCTCACACAGCCCTCCTTTCAATCACGGGCTTGGACACCGATGCAGGTCAGAACTCGCAGTGAGAAACAGCGCAGCTTCCGAATTGGGATCATCGGAGATGCCAGCTTTGGAGATACCGCCACCACTGCCCTGATCGAACAAATGGCGCAGACAAATCTTGATTTTGTGCTCAATCTGGGAGACGTGGTGGATGAGACCAGCTATGGCGTGGATCCCTTTGAATCGTATGCTGAAAAATTCTTCACCCCGTTTGAGCCGCTTTTACATCAGATGCCAGTCTACACCGTCCCTGGCAACCACGATTATGATGCTGACATGCGCTATGAGGGACAGCCTTTCTATGCCTATGTTTTCCCGCCCTTTTCAGAGGATGACCCCGTGGCCGATGATGAATCATTTACAGGTCAATTTGCGCTGCTGCCGGCCGGTGACCTGCAAATCCTCCTCCTGGATTCCATGACGATCTTCGGCCTCCCCGGGCGTGATGCGCAGGAGGCGTGGCTGGCAGAACGTCTGGCTGATGATAGTTTCCGTGCCGCGATTCCTGTCTTTCACGTGTCGCCTTATAGCAGCAGTGTTGTCCACCCGCAAGACAGCGCCTTCACGCGCGCCGTTTGGGTGCCGCAGTTTGAGTCAGCGGGCAGCGTGCCACTCGTGCTCTCCGGTCATTTCCATCATTACGAGCGTCTGCTGGTCAATGACATCACCTATCTGGTTTCTGGCGGCGGTTCTTCCATCCTGTATGCCGCCGGCCCCTATCTCCCTGAGAGCCAGGTCTACGCCCGTCAGACCCACTTTGTGCTGTTGGAGATCAACGAAGATAGCCTTCAGGTCTCTGCTATCAGTGTGGATGGCACTCTTCTGGATGAACATTCTTTACCGCTTAACCAGATTGAAAAATGATACCAGATGCTTGATTTCTTCAATCCATCCTGCAAAATATAGACCGGAACATCCCAATCCTTCTATTGGAGTAGTCTTTCTTCTTCTCTACCAGGGGAAAAGTGGGCGATACCGACGGCATCGGTCGAAGAGAGATTTTTCTTTATCCCCCTCTGCCCTGACATTGTCAGGCCCTTCTCCCCCCAGTTCGGGGGGAGAGTAAATAATCCACCACAGAAACCCCCTCACACGTGAATTAATGCGAAACATCTACTCCATTCTTTTGGAGCCGTGAGGTGTTTTCTTGGGCTTCTCCCAAGAAAACACCATTCATAAATTATCGGGCGTTTAGCTGATGATTGAAACTCATATTTTGGAACCACGGCCCATCAACGAGTTTTTTCATCCAAAAACAAGCCCATAAAAATTTTATCTTTCCAAACGAGAGAATCTACATAATCAGCTTCGTTGCTGATTCATCAACTTCGTTGATTCTCTCGCTCAATAAGACAAATACCGATCTGCCCATCCCTACTCCCTTTTCATCACGGGATAGGTAAAAATATAGTATATGGACTGGAAAGTGTTGTATTATTGAATCAAACATGTTGTCTTCGCAGTATGTTTGATTTATAACGAATGATTTTCATTGACAATAGGAGTGAATTCATGCCCAAAAATAATAATATTGGATATCTGTGCACCACCTATCAGTGTGAGCAGGGACGTGCTGAAAAAGCTGCCTTCCGCTGGGTGGATCCTGATTTTCACCGTACAGACGTGAGTTTTGAATATCTCGATTGGGAATCGAACCGTTATGCTAACGCGCTTGAAGCACTCGGCTATGGCAAAGGTGATCGTATCTTTCTTTACCTGCCAGCCATGCCGGAAGTATATTTCAGTTTCTTGGGGATTCTAAAAATACAGGCCGTGGCAGGTCTTCTCTTCTCAAACTTCGGCAAATCAGCGATCTATGACCGGCTGTCGGATGCGGAAGCTAAGGTCATTATTACAAAAAAGAGTTTACTGCGGCGCGTTAAGGCTGTGATGAACGACTTACCTTCTTTAGAAACGGTGCTTGTGGTGGATTTAAAGGACGATGAAGACGAAAAGATACGCAGTTTTCCAACGCTGCTGCGGGGAAAAGGTGCTTCTTATACTGTGGCGCCAACAGATCCGAAAACTCCCTCTGTATTGCATTACACTTCCGGTTCGACCGGAAAACCCAAAGGGGTGTTACATGTGCATGGTTCCCTCGAACACCAACGCAGGACGGTACAGGATGTGCTGCAACTCGAACAAGATGATGTCTACTGGTGCACGGCGGATCATGGCTGGGTGACGGGTACAACCTACGGAATTTACGGCCCCTGGTGTTTGGGGCATACTCAGGTGCACTTTGGCGGCACATTTAAAACAGAATCGTGGTTTAAATTGCTCGAGCAGGAAAAAATTACTGTATGGTATACGGCTCCCACCGCGCTGCGCATGTTGATGCGTGAGGAAGATAAGATCAAAGGCCAGTATGACCTGTCATCTCTCAAACGTATCTACAGTGTGGGCGAGCCATTGAATGCCGAGATTATCCACTGGGTGCGCCGCACGCTGGGGAAAGAAATTTACGATACCTGGTTCCAGACAGAGACAGGCGGGCATATGATTGTCAACCGGCCTGGACTTCCGATTAAACCCGGGTCAATGGGGAAACCGGTGGAAGGCACTGCTGCTGTTATTGCCGTGGATAATAAGGTATGTGAAACACCAGATACTGTGGGCAGTCTGTGGCTTAAGAAAGGCTGGCCTGCGATGTTTGTCGAATATCTCAATCTTCCAGAGGGGTATGCTGCAAAGTTCCATGGGAATTATTATGATACCGGCGACCTGGCGAAAATTGATCAAGACGGCTACTTCTGGTTTGTGGGACGAAACGATGATGTTATCAATCCTTCCGGTCACCTTGTGGGACCATTTGAGGTAGAGAGCGCCTTGCTGGAAATCCCCGAGATCGTCGATGTGGCAGTAATCGGTGCACCCGACCCGATGATGTATGAAAAGATAGTGGCTTTTGTGACCTTAAAAGAAGGCGCAGAGTGGTCACGCAAGATCGAATTGAAATGCCGGATTCACATCTCGAACCGTCTTTCACCGATCGCTGTACCGAGTGAATATTATCAACGTGATAAACTGCCCAAAAACCGCAGTGGTAAAATAATGCGCAGAGTATTGAAAGCTGAATACCTCGGGGAAGACCTGGGGGACGTTTCCACCATGGAGGTTTAATCATGGATGTAATGAAAGAATTAACCGCTGTTTTTCAGATGGTTTTCGATGATGACAGTATCACTCTCACCCCTGAGATGACGGCGGACGATCTGGATGCCTGGGATTCAATGTCCCATGTGACGCTGCTGATGGCGGTAGAGGATCATTTTGATGTCGTTTTCGAGAATTGGGAAATTATGAACCTGCCTGATGTTGGCGCACTGCGTGATCTGGCGCAGAAGAAGATGTCGGCATAAACAGGATTTTCTATCGAATTTGTGTGAGATTCTAGCATCATATGGAGGTGGTACAGGCGCATTATGGCAGAAATTCAGCGCTGGTGGGCGCGGCCGGGTTGTGGAAGACGCAGCACATCTAATTAAATCAAGGAAAATCCTGCAAGAAACCAACCCTGCGTGCAATTGGGGAATCGCATCTCCGTTATAATCAAGGAATCCTATTTCGAAAGGCGGCTTTGCCTGTGTCGATTCCATTTGTTTTATTGCTGATCATCGGCGTGATTCTCACGTCGTTAACCCTCATCTTCATGATGGTATCCGTTCGGGAGAAAGAACCTCGTGCTGCGCGTCTGGCGTTGATGCTGGCAATGACGGAAGCTATCGCATTCTCGTCCTTCCTGTTTCTCTTTTCAGCACAGGCTCAACAAATTGTCCTGTGGAGTCTGGCAGGACTGGCGATCATCAGTGTGATCGTTTACTCCCTTCCGATTGGACGATGGAAAGAAACCCCTCAGATACCCGAAAAAAAGATTGACGAACGCACGATCATGTTTGCACGCATGCGCTTGCAGACCGGTACGCCAGAATATGAGGCTTATTACAAAATGTATCCCCAGCATAAAGAAGGTGATGAGCGCATTCGTGCGCGCGGTTGGGGTGGAAAAAGCGGATTGCACGTGAAGGTGATGGAGATGGCTGCGGAGGCCAGTTTTACGGCGGTCTGTTCGCTGCGGGACGCTGTTGATGGAGAAGTGGCGGCACAAAAGATAGAAATATCAGCCGAAGAGCGAACAGATTTCATCCTCAACCTTGCCAGACATTTTGGCGCCCGCAATGCAGGAGTAACACGTCTGGAACCGTATCACATCTACTCTCATGTCGGACGTGGGGCAGGGAAGTGGGGTGAAGAAATTAACCTGCCCCATACCTATGCGATTGCAATTACAACCGAGATGGAATATGAGAATGTGATGGCGGCCCCGCGCCAGCCGATCATGGCAGAATCTGCCCGTCAATACGCCAATATCGGGCTCGCGGCAGTGCAACTGGCTGACGCTATACGACGCATGGGTTATGAAGCACGGGCGCATATTGATGGTAATTATCAAGTGGTATGCCCGCTGGTCGCTCGAGATGCCGGTCTTGGAGAGATTGGACGAATGGGATTATTAATGGCTCCAGACATTGGGCCGCGAGTGCGGATTGCGGTGGTGACGACAACGATGGAATTGAAGCCTTATGTCTATGAACCGGATACGAGTGTGATTGATTTTTGCCTCATTTGTAAAAAATGTGCTGAGAGCTGTCCCAGCCAATCGATTTCGCATGATGACCGGACGATGGTGAATGGAGCTTTACGCTGGCAGATCAACCAGCAAACCTGTTATGAATATTGGACCATGGCAGGGACAGATTGCGGACGTTGTATGGCTGTCTGTCCGTACTCACATGACGATCACTGGATGCATGGTTTGATCCGCAAGGGCATCCAACATTCGGGGGTTTTCCGCCGTATCGCGCTAAGCGCTGACGATGTGTTGTATGGGAGGATACCCAAACCGAAACCGGCGCCTGAGTGGATCCGAAGGATTGATAAACATGAGGAAAAGTGAGATAGTTTTCACTTTTGTAAGTGAATATTAAAAATAGTTAATGTATTTTTTGTTCACCTATTGTATAATAGAGTATCTCAGGAAAACTTTCTAGGTTATTGCAGTAATATTGCGGAGAACTGCGGATTAAAATCGGTCGCTGTTAGCGTTTTTGACTCGACACGCAGGGAGCAAAAGCGAAACCTAATTATTAGAGAATCATCAGTAGGATGGATTTTTATTATCCGCTGATAGCGAAAGAAACTCCATTTTTCTGATTGAAAGTCTGAGAGAAATAATACGTGATACAATGTGAATAATCTCAAGGCGTGATTAGCCAAGAGAAAGAAGGATTCTTGTTTGAGCGGACTGCCCCATGCGAAAGAGGGCAGTCCCCTCTAGTTAAGGGGTTGGTGTCCTCTCAAGCGAGTTGAAGCTGATTACCCTCTCTTCCTTGAATGCCTTCACATTCTTTCTCCCCTTCAGGGGAGAAGAAATAACTCTCCGACTCGGGAGTTGTCATCTTGAGTGAGAATCAACGAAGTTGATTTTAAACGAAAGATCACTGA
>CAZQSG010000095.1:0-8737 GCA_964595925.1 uncultured Anaerolineaceae bacterium
TTATGACTAGTTACAGTAACTAAGAATCTTCTTAGATTGGCAAGCTTACATGTCCTATTGATGCATAAAGTATGAACAAAACAATGGGGAGTACCGGGTAGAGTGCAGCTTGATAGAAATTCATAAACCTGGACACCAAACCCCAAATTACTAAGGAGGTATCAACCAACCGAGCCAATTAATCAATTGGCCTGGTTATTTCTTTCACACTCTTTTCACTCAATAATGGAATTGAACTTTACCCCATTAGAGAACGATCCAAAAATTCGTTGATTTCATATTTAAGCAGCAGATCATCCATTCCCTCGCGTAGCAGCTCTGCTTCGCTGGTGCCCAGCTCTTCTGAAAGCTTCGAAAGCCGCTCTAACTGCGAATGGGTATAGTGTGTGGTTTTTGTAGACATGGTTTCGGCACGAGCCAGGCGGATTTGATTGCGCCCTTCCTCTTTAGCGCGATAAAGGGCTTCACTGGCTTTGCGCAGCAACTCATACTCTGTTCGTCCGTCGGTAGGACAGGCCGCAATCCCAATTGAAATACTGATCGGCTTGGGAACTGAAATGCCCAGTTTCTTACTCAACCAGCCATGCAATTCTGCTTCAATTGTTCTGCGCATTTGATCCATGCGCAGGAGAGATTCTTCGCGACCAACTTTTGGAAGCACTGCCGCAAATTCATCACCGCCAAATCGAGAAATAATCGCTGTCTTTCCCAGCGTGCTTTGCGCCAGATCAGCTAAATAAATCAGGACTTCATCACCGGCCTGATGTCCATATTCTTTATTAATAAAATCAAAGCGATCAATGTCCCCGAAGATGAAGCTGACTTCTTGTTTGCTGTCACGAAGCTCTGGCAGGGCTTCACGCAGTTTTCGGAGGAAGATTTTTTGGTTCCATAACCCCGTCAGGGTATCTTTTCCACCTTTGCTTGAATCCATGTGTGTTCTCCTTTGATAATATTATTATATAACACTCTAACATAATACAATAAAATATTATGATTGTCAATAACTTCTATCTGTTGAGCGACAGTAAGTGTTTTTCTATCAAAGGATTCGTTTTTTAAAGCATCGTATCATCGAAACTCCTGTGATGCAGAAGCTCTTAACCATTTGATGGAAAACGATTCCAGTAATAATTCAATGCCTCCTTTAATATGTTTCTCTCATCATTCGCTTATCCTTTTCTTATATAGATTCGGTAAACTTAGATTCAGAGAGATTAATGGAAATATTAATTTCCATGTAGAAGGGTTAAGAGAAACCAACCCTGACACATTGGAAATTCTTGCAATGAAATGCTGAAAAAAGCTGGAGGAAAATTACCTTCTTGCGCAGCTTTAGAGAAAAAGGTCCAAGAATGAATATTGAAACATACCGTTCGGCTTATTTTACCAATCCGCCTCCTGAACCACGTTTTCAATTTGAAAGCCTGAACGCTTTCACACTCTATTTCCAACAATATGAAAAGGCTCTAGAGTTTTACACAGCAGTCTTGGGAACCCCTGACTATAAAGAAGGCGAATCTACGCATGGTTGGCGCATCGGTACAGGCTGGTTGACACTGCTTAAAGGTTGTGAAGGCAATCCAAAAAATATTGAACTCTCCATTATTATGCCAACCCCCCATGAAGCCGAACGCTTACAACTCGCTTTTATTGAGGAGGGTGCTGTAGGGCATGAACCTGCTGACGTATTCATGTATGAGGCGGTGCATGTTTGTCCCGTCAAAGACCCCTTTGGCACAGAAATTATGATCTTCTCCAGGTACAGTGATCCAAATAATGTCTGAAGCAAGGTAACCCCTTTGCCAACCATCCCGTCCAATTGGAAGACCACGAATATCCGATCGTTGGCAGCAACTGGGTCTCCGAAATCAGACCACATTAAACCCGCATTGATTTTAGAAATTGTTAGAAAAGACAAGTCGCCAGGATTGGTGCGCTTGTTTTTTATGTTCGGATCAGCTCACATGGAGTTTCTTCTTCCCGACCAGGGGAGAAGTGGGCGGTGCGCCGCACCAGTCGAAGAGAAGTATAGCCCCCAAGTCAAGCACCATTCCATCTAGCCAACTTCATTCGTTTGTACTATCATCAATAATAGAATTAACAATTGAACCGGTAAATTTTCTATAAAATCCTAAAATGACGATCTGAGACAATCTCATTTTTGTTGATTTTATTTGGCGACAAGTTTATAATCGACAGAGACAAGTTATTATCCTGTTGTACTAACTATTATCACTCTTGGCGTGGATATACAGCATGTTTCAGATATACAGAGTTAGGCTGCTTATCGGAATCTAAATAAGTGCAGCCACTGCTCATTTTTCACAGAGGAAAAAGAAATGGTGACAAAAAAGGAAGTAAGCACTTCAAAGTCGAAGAAACCAGCAACAAAGAAGCCTAAAGATGAGGCAAAGAAACCGACAGCAAGAAGGAGAACAACACGACCTGAATCTCCTGCACCCAAACCCGAAGAAGCGGTAAAATCATCAGCGTTTCAGCAAGCCAAAAGTAAAGCTGAAGAATATGCCCGAGACCCAGAGAAGGCTAAAAAGCTCGTTGATGAGGCGATGAAGAAAGCGAAGGGAAAGAACAAGGGGCCATTAGATGAAGTTTGGGGGTATCTAACAGCGTTAATCCGACTGACACGCGCTTACTTTGATCGGCAATATACAGATGTTCCATGGAAGACTATTGTGCTAACGATTGCGGGGTTAATATATTTCGTCTCACCTATCGACTTGATTCCAGATGTTATACCTGTAATCGGTCTCACTGATGATGCCGCAATCATCTATTTTATTGTGGCACAAATTAAGGCAGACCTTGATAAATTTATGACATGGGAAATTTCACAGCAGGATATAGAAAGTACAGAGCCAGCAGACTCTTAAATTCAAGCTAAACCCCAAAATCTGCTTTACTCACTCAACCACAGAATATAAGTCTCATAGGGTTCCAATGTGACAAGCGGGGTGTAATTATCAAAACCGCCATCAGCATTGGCTGTCAAATTCGGCACACTATACTCTATGTCGCTGAAAAATTCAACCACCTGATAATCACCCTCCAGCGGACCATTCTTCAACGAAATGGTATAGTCCGTTACTTCATTTTCCGTCATGTTCACAAGAACAATGAATTTTTGTTCCTCCGTGCTGCGCATTGCCGCATATACTGTGATATCGCTGACATCAATCGGCAGATAATCTCCAATCTTCAACACTGGATATTGATTTCGCATATTGATCAGCTTGCGGTAATGATTGAGCAATGAAGCTTCATCCAGATCTTGCATAGCGACATTTTTATCCGTGTAATCTCTCTGCGGCATCTTCCAGGGCGCGTCTCCTGTTGTAAAACCTGCAAAATCACTGTCATCCCACTGCATCGGGCGGCGGATATTTTCATCAGGTTTGCCGCCTTCCATCCCAATCTCTTCACCATAATATACAAACGGTATTCCCGGCGCTGTCAATAAGGCTGTAGCAGCCACTTTGGCCTTGCCATAATCATCACGGAAAACCGTCATCACACGTGCCATGTCGTGGTTCGAGAGGAATGTACCCATCTGGTATTCTGGAAAATAACTTAATTCATCTTCGATGGCGCTGGTAATCTTAATGCCGTATCCATAGTTAACCGCTTCAACCAGCCCTCCAGCGAGATCGAAATCAAATACCAGATCGAGTTCCTGATCGTCAACAAACCGCGCCGCGTTCCTCGATGCATCCCATACTTCACCAATCACCATCGGCTCCTGAGGGGCGTCAAGGTCTTTGAACCACGGGAACCATTCCTGATACCATTCATGTGTGGCTTCGGTATTTTGCTGTTTTGGTCCTTCTTCAATCAGGTGCCGGGCGGCGTCAATACGCAGACCATCTACACCAACCTCTTCAATCCAAAACGAAACCGCCTGATTCATTGCGTCAGTCACCGCAGGATTTTTATAATTTAAGTCTGGCATACCTTCCCAAAAGATGCCGTAATAAGATGCACCCGCTTCCAGATTTCGGTGCCATACATCCTGTCCCCATGGTCCTGTCCAATCCGGTTCATCCTCTTCCCAGATATACCAATCTCGATAGTCTGATTCAGGATCAATCGAAGCCTTAAACCAGGGGTGTTCCGTCGAAGTATGATTAATTTCCCAGTCCAAAATCACCTTGATGCCGCGTTCATGGGCTGCAGTGAGGAAATTTTCAAAATCTTCCATCGTTCCATAATCTGGATTGATACCTGTAAAATCTGTTACATCATATCCATGATACGAAGGGGAAGGATAAATTGGCATCAACCAGATCCCTGTAATTTCAAGATCGGTATCTGTTTCTGGATCACCGTCATTTAAGTAATCCATCTTTTCGGTAATACCGTTGAAATCACCAATACCATCACCGTCTGAATCATAGAAACTGCGTACGAAAATCTGATAAAAAACTGCGTCATTCCACCATGGGTAACCATACTCTTCAGCGGTGGTCATCATTGGCGCTGTCGGTTGATTTGGTGTGCAGCCCGAAAAGAGGCCAAACACCAAAACCAGTATACAAGCAAAGAACAGGGATTTGTATTTCATTAAATCTCTCCAGTTTATTTCACAATTGAGATAAGTTTATTGGCTGATATCTCATTTAATTATACCTGATGTAAATGCTGCTTTTTTCTCAGCAAACCTGAGCCAACAACCCTGACAAAATATTACTTATCCCATCAACACCTGATAATAATTCCAGCCAGGTTTGCTCATCACTCTAGAATCGAGTAAAATTCTAGACAAGATGACAATAAAGAATCAGCCCAGTCAACTAGAAAACCAACTCAATATCCTGCATGGCATCAGCCTGGAGTTGATGCAGAATCACGACCTGGACATTTTATTAAACCAGATCGCAGATTTTGCCTGCAATTCAGTCGGCGCTTCCTATACCATTGTCAGCATACAAAAAGGAGAAAATGGTACGGGGAAGTGTGTCACCCGGCTGCAGGATGATTGCAGGCCATTTCAGGAGCCAGTCAGCAATTACTGCCGAGAATTGGAAACCCTTTTTCACATTGACCCCTCGCCTCAACAATTTCTTGATATTCATAAATTCGATTCATGTCCAAAAATAAATTCCTTTTTTGAACTCCCCACCCCATTTCTCGGCCTTCCTTTATACCGCGGTAACGAATTACTGGGGGGAATCTACCTGCTGGGACGTGAGAATGGCGCTCAATTTTCAATGGATGACCAGCATGTACTGGAAATTTTAGCCACCTATGCTGCCATCGGCATCTCGAACACCCGTTTGAATAAAAAATTATTAAAACACGATTCGTTGCTGAAGCAGCATAATGAAAGTCTGTCGCTACTGACCACACTGACTGCGACAATGTCTGAGTCCTCTGACATTGAAGAAACCCTGAAACAATTACTCCAGCAATTGATGTCTTATTTACATATCGATGTTGGTGAAATTTATCTCCGTCAAGAAGAAGGATGGCTGCTTAAACTGCTTTTCCATATGGGCAAATCCGATGAACCGCTTTGGGGGCAAAAACACATTCGTTATGGAAATGGTCCTGTCGGCCTTACTGCCCGGAATGCGAAACCACAATCAGCCACCTTATACAACCACCAGCTTTGTAACTGTGAAACTTCTTCCAATGGTGAGGCCTGTAATTTCATCATCAATTGCTACCCTTTATTAGGGCAAAGTGATGTGTTTGGTGTGCTTGTTGTCGGTAACTGCGAAATTCAGCCTATTGATGAACGGGAAGACGATTTCTTACGATCAATCAGTGCCTGGCTGGGTGTGCTCATCGAAAACCAAAGACTGGTTGAACAACGCCAGCGACTTGCTGTGTTGGAAGAACGCGAGCGCATCGGTATGGATCTGCACGATGGTGTCATACAATCCATCTATGCCGTAGGGTTGACACTTGAACACATTCGTATGATTATGAAAGACGACCCCCTCAAAGCACGCGAGGTACTTAATCAGGCTATCCGTGAGCTGAACTCAACCATTCGAGACATTCGGCTCTACATCTTCGACTTACGCCCTCGAAAATTGCAGGATGAAGATCTCACCGCTGGAATTAAACGACTGGTAAATGAGTTCCGCGTTAATGCATTAGTCAATGTTAATTATAGTGGTCCAGACGAAGGCGCTCCTGAATTAACACAAAACCAGGCTGTCGCCTTGTTCCATATCTGCCAGGAAGCATTGGCAAATGTAGCTAAACACGGTAATGCCACAGACGTTCATCTCAACGTTTGGAAAACCCCCGAACGCTTATTGATGGAAATTCATGATGACGGGCGAGGTTTCAAAGTCAATGACGCCAAATTCTCACTGGGGCACGGCCTCTCAAACATGCAAACGCGCGGTAACAATGCAGGTGGTGAAGTAGAAATCACATCAGCGCGAGGCAAAGGTACCACCATTCTTGCCTGGGTACCAATCAATCAAAGCCAGGAAGAGAATTATTAATATGAAACAATTCGAAACCGAAAAAGCAGCCAAACGAGGGAACCCCTCCTTTGTGTGGCGCTCTGGACAAGAACGTCGTTTTAAGATGATTCAACAAGCAGCCGGTGAACGAATAAATGGTGTCATTTTTGAAGATGGCTGCGGGGTGGGTGAGTATTTACGCCATCTCGCTGAAACAGCTTCTTTCGCAGTCGGTTTGGATATTGAATTCGATCGCGTAAAAGAAGCCTCCGTTGGAAATCAGGCCGCTCTATTAGGGGTCGGAGAACACCTGCCACTACCCGTTAATCACTTTGACATGATTCTCAGCCATGAAGTATTAGAGCATGTTGATAATGACCGTGAAACAGTCAAAGAGATTTTCCGTGTCCTGAAGCCCGGCGGACGTCTGGTGTTGTTTGTGCCGAACCGCGGATACCCCTTCGAAACGCATGGAATCTATCGTAACGGCGAATATCGTTTTGGTAACAAACTCTTTGTCAATTATTTACCGCGCAAATTAAGAGATCGTCTGGCTCCACACGTGCGCGTCTACAATCAAAAAGATCTGGACAAACTTTTTGCAGGTCTGCCTGTAAAATTTATACAGCGAACGGTCATTTTTGGCGCTTACGATAATATTATCAATCGGTTTGGAGCCCTCGGGGAGTTTCTGCGCTGGCTGATGCAATCCCTCGAGAAAACACCACTGAAAGTATTTGGACTATCTCATTTTTGGGTGGTTGAAAAAACCGAAGTTCTTCCAAAGTAAAGATAGTATTGAAGACGAGATCTACAAAGGGAATCCCATCCAGGTGCCTGTCAAACTCAATCGAATAATATCTAGTATGAAGATTTGCAGCATAGCAAAAAGCATTCCCGTAAGCAGATAAGGAAGCACCTGTTTGAAGCGGCTGAAAGTATTTTCCCGGTAGGTCACCATGATGATCAGCATTCCATAGATCGTAGAAAGCAAAACCGGAATCGTCAATGTCGTCAGGACCATGATGGGATAAAGCAGAAAATTAATTTCAAACAAAATAGCCAATACCGGAAGAACATCTAAAACTGCCAGAATGAATATCTGCGTGAATTTACTCAACATCGGTTCAGGGATAGACTTTTTCCACACCAGTTGATGGAAGGCAGGCACCAGCATTGCTGCCATCCCCCATCCCAGACCAATCCCTGTGACCAGTCGCAGCCAGTTGGCGGGTTGATAGAGTAAATACCCGAACGGCAGGCTAATAAAAGAATTGATTCCGTCTATCGCAAAGAGAATCAGCAGAACTGCGAACACCACAATAATCTTTGTCTTTGGAAAAGCTTCCCGCCGGCCATACCGAAGCTGGTATAACCAGGCGGTTAACACACCCAGATACATTCCGGTGCACCGTGCGCATAATGACATTTGACGATTTCCAATGAAGAAGGAGTGCGAAGCTGCCTGGTGACAGACTGCGTAACCAATTGCGTTCAACTTACCAAAAAAGCCTGCTGGTGTAAAAAGCATCCAGCCAGTCATTAATACTCCCAGACCAACAAGAACCATGATCCATCGAGCATAGTGCCAGCGCGGGTCAGGTGTTAGATTTTTCTGCGAGAATATCGGTTTCATGTGCCCATTCTACCATCAACCATTCCGGTTACTCAATAACCAAACACCCTGCCATATCCAGGAAAATACAACCACAGTATTGTCAATCTTAAATTATTGTCATTTCCCAATATTGCCTCTTGACATTACTGTGTATTATACAGTATTATTGAAACATGATAGAACCAGAGGTAATCCAAACAAATGTAGAAAAGCTGAGCGCAGAATTGCGGCGTGGATTAATCGTTCTGGTTGTGATGAGTCAGCTTGAACATGCAGAATACGGCTACTCACTGCTGAAGAAATTGGAAGAGAAAGGATATAGTATTTCACAAGATACCCTCTACCCCCTCCTGAGACGGTTAGAAAAACAAGGGTATCTCAGCAGCGAATGGATTGTTGATGAGTCACGACCACGGCGTTATTACAAACTCAGCGAAATGGGAAAAGCGGTATTCACCGCTTTAAAAGAGGAATGGAAAAGTCAGTTTCAAATCATTAAGGAGATTATAGAATGAACCTTTCACAAAAAAGCAAGGTGCTTTTAACGCGATATTTGCTTGCTATCGAAAGAAAGCTGCCAGTTCAAGGACGCAAAGAACTCCATCAGGAAATTGAAGCCAACCTGATGGACACACTCGAAGACTCTTTAGATTCGCAGGAAGTCATTACTGTCGAT
>CAZQSG010000096.1:0-3797 GCA_964595925.1 uncultured Anaerolineaceae bacterium
TTTCCATTTTTACTGACAATATCAACCAGATGGTGGATCAATGTTTCGGTTGATTTCCAATTATGATCGAGGGATTTATAACCCCAGGTGTCGTTGATGGTGGCGGGGGTCTCAAAATCGCCATTTCTCATGATGTCTTCAGGAACTTTGTTGTCACCAGCTGAAGCATAGTCACCCTGATTATTGCCGATACGTCCCGAAACAAGGCAGTCAGGTTGCAGGTTATGGACAAGATTCATCAGCGATTCACTGTGGTGGAGAGACATATCATAAGGGGTATCGAACCAGATTAAACCAATGGGACCATAATTGGTGAGTAATTCGGTTACCTGGGGTTTTACGTAACTCTCGATGTAATCATCAAAGGCTTCCTGGGAAAAAGTGAAATCCCAGTCATTGCCCAATCCACCCGGGTGATGCCAATCCTGCGTTTGAGAATAATAGAAACACATTTTCAATCCTTCTTTTGCACATTCATCCGCCAATTCTTTGCAGACATCACGACCAAAAGGAGTGCTGTCTACTATGTTGTAATCGGTATACTCACTTTTGAACATACAGAAGCCATCGTGGTGTTTAGCAGTGATAGTGATGTATTTTTGTCCAGCAGCTTTGGCCAGTGCCACCCATGCTTTCGCATCAAATTTGACAGGATTGAATTGTTTTGCCAACTGTTCATATTCCGCCACGGGGATGCGCATATGGCGCATGATCCACTCGCCGATTTGCATATCGCCTTCGTTGTCCAGTTCTTTGCCTTTCCAGACACCGGCAGGGATAGAATAAAGTCCCCAATGGATGAAAAGGCCGAAACGGGCTTCTCGGAACCACTGCATGCGAACATCTTTGGTAGAACCTGCACGTTGACCACGGTTTTGCTCAAGAGGCATATTGGGTGTAATTATTGGATTTGTCATTTCTTTTCCTTTATGAGTTATGAATTAAAGTTCAATAGCTCAACCAGATCGTTCACACAGAGATTGAGTATCTCCTGCATGAGCTCATCTGAAATTTGATAGTCACCGCCAAAAGAACCATCTCCAAGTTTAGCGCGGTTTGCAATGGCACTGTCGAGTAAATTGAGTTGAACAGGCTCCTTTTTCCCTTCCGGTATCGAGGCACCAACCCGCGTAAAGTGAAAATTTTCCATCCATGAGGCATGGTAGGGGGCCAGGTCGTGTTCGGAAGCCCATACGCGAAGCACATCCGAAGTCCACCATTGATGCCAAACAGCACGCATCTCCGGCAATTGATTTGCCAGCTCGATCAAACGGTATTTTACGCAGCCATTTCCGCCGTGCCCGTTGACAAAGGCGAATCGTCGAAAGCCCTGATGATAGAGAGAGGTGACTATATCCTCCACCACCGCCATGAAGGTATCTGTTCGCAGTGAGATAGAGCCCGGAAAGTCAAGGAAATAGGGGGAGACACCCATTGCGAGGGGAGGAGCAATGATGACGCCAGTGCGCTCGCTGGCAGCATTGCTAATGGCCTGCGGAATTTGTGTGTCCGTTTGAAGGCTCAGGTAGGCGTGCTGCTCACATGCGCCCAGAACGACCATAACGCGATCATCCCTTTTTAAATAATCTTCGACCTGCATCCAATTCATGTCTTTAAAATTCATAGGAGTGGCTCCTTCGTTTGATTGTATTATTGGAAGAAAAGCAAAATTGATGGTCTGCAAAATACGGATGAATAGTTATTCCAGGAAGATGAGTTTCTCCTGAAAGCATAATTAGAATTCGATTTTAATTTAATTCACAATTATCTCACATAAAATCAAATTATAAACCAGAAAAACATATCTGATTCAGGTGACATTCAATACTATTATTGTTGTGTACAGGTATATAGAATCAAGGAAACCCTATATTTCTGAGAGGCATTTCACATGACAGAATCCTTGAGAGAAACCTTCCTGCTTGATCCAGAGATTGCTTATTTAAATCATGGTTCCTTTGGGGCCTGTCCCCGGCCCGTCTTTGAGCGCTATCAAGAATGGCAGCGTGAATTGGAGTGGAATCCGGTATCGTTTGTCCAGAAGAAGACAGCTGGTTATTTACGCAACGCACGCCGTGTTCTGGGCGAATACCTGCACACAGATGCCGACAATCTGGTGTATTTTCCAAACCCGACGCACGCCGCCAATATGGTGATCCGCAGTCTTGATCTGAAACCTGGAGATGAAATTCTGACTTCCAATTATGAATATGGCGCTATGAATAATACCTGGGAATTTTATTGTGAACGCAGTGGCGCCAGATATATTCATCAGAAATTTCCGCTGCCTGCCGCATCATCTGAGGAATGGATTGAATCACTCTGGGAAGGTGTGACGGAGAAAACCCGCATGATCTTTCTCAGCCATATCACCTCACCGACAGCGTTGATCTATCCGATTGATGAAATTTGCCGGCGTGCTAAAGAGGAGGGTATTTTAACCTTCATCGATGGTGCGCATGCCGTCAGTCAGCTTGACCTTGATCTGGACGCGATGGGTTGTGATTATTATACGGGTGCCTGCCATAAATGGCTGTGTTCTCCCAAAGGGGCGGGGTTTATCTATGTGTCTCCCAAACATCAAGACGCACTCCTGCCGATTGTGATCAGCTTTGGATGGGAAGGTTCCGGGAAGGCACCGCACAATGATGATCCTCCATTTATTTACTATCAGCAATATCAGGGTACGCGCGATATCTCGGCATTTTTGTCAGTGCCAGCTGCCATTGAATTCCAACGATCGTATGATTGGGAGTTACAACGCGAACGCTGCCATCAACTGGCAGTAGAAACGCAGAAGCAGATAGGCAAGATCACCGGAATGGCTCCCTTGACGGACGCCAGCTTATTCGGCCAGTTTGTAACGATTCCTCTTCCCAAAGGAAGTTCAGAGAGACTGAATGAAGTGTTCGCCGAACGCAAGATTGTTGTGCCTGTATTTCCACTGGCACAGATAGATTGTGATGTGATTCGTGTTTCTTTCCAGGCATATAACGACGAGGGTGACCTTGAGAGATTGGTTGAGGCTGTGAAATACGGGTTGATGTAGACAAATTGTGAACCGTACAATTTGATTGTTTTCATTTTACAAAGCTGATTTGTAAACCAGCTTTGTAAATAATGATTGTTTAACAGAGTTTGGAATGATAAATGAAGTTCTTCTTCATTCTGTGAATCTTCCTCACTCAAATCTTTGCAGGACTTGAAAGAAATGGGTCATGAAGTTACACTTGTAGTGCAATGTTCATCACCATTATAATTATGAATAGGAGACTTTCGAATGGATAGTGGTCTGAAAAACTTTCAGAACGAAAGTGATCGATCAGCTCGCCTGAACGACAGGCTGCTTGAAAAAAGAACCCATGCTGCTGAAGGCGGTGGTGCCAACCGTGTTGAAGTTCAACACGCTAAAGGGAAGCTCACCGCTCGTGAGCGTATTGATTTGTTGCTTGATGAAGGCAGCTTCCAGGAACTGGACCGCTTTGTCACCCATCGCCATACTGACTTTGGCATGGATAAGAAAAAATTTGATGGGGACGGCATTATCACTGGTTTCGGCAAGATTGAAGGACGCCCGGTTTGTGTCTTTTCGCAGGATTTCACCGTGATGGGTGGTTCTTTTGGTGAAGGTGCCGGACAAAAATTAATCAAGCTGATGGATGCTGCTATGAAGGCCGGTGTCCCTGTGATCGGGATGAATGATGGCGGGGGCGCGCGCATTCAGGAAGGTGTCTTCAGTCTGGCAGCGTTTGGCGAGGTTTTTTATCGCAATACCCTTGCCCGCGGCGTCATTCCGC
>CAZQSG010000096.1:3807-8647 GCA_964595925.1 uncultured Anaerolineaceae bacterium
TCATTCCGCAGGTCAGTCTTATTCTGGGACCATGCGCAGGCGGCGCGGTATATTCGCCTGCTCTGACCGACTTCGTTATTATGAGTCAATCCACTGCCAACATGTTCATCACCGGTCCGAAGGTTGTGCAGGCTGTGACGGGTGAAGAAGTGGATCTGGAAACGCTGGGCGGCGCACGCACCCATACGACACAAAGCGGGGTTGCTCACTTTTCAGCAGAAAATGATCAGGCTTCGATTGCCCTGACCCGTAAGTTGCTCAGCTATCTGCCCTTGAACAATCGAGATGGAGCCCCTGTTGTGATGCCGACAGATGATCCCTGGCGTATGGAAGAAGAATTGAATACAATCATTCCGCCCAACCCCAGCGAACCCTACGACATCAAGGAAGTTATCTCTATGATTGTGGATCAGGGTTCTTTCTTTGAAGTCCACAAAGCATATGCTCCCAATGCCGTCGTAGGGTTTTCTCGTCTGCACGGGCAATCGATTGGGGTAGTGGCAAACCAGCCGAATTATCTGGCCGGGGTACTCGATATTAATGCGAGTGACAAGATTGCACGGTTTGTGCGGTTTTGTGACGCTTTCAATATCCCTCTGATTACCTTTTGTGACACCCCCGGCTTCATGCCTGGTGTATCGCAGGAACATGGCGGAATTATCCGGCATGGAGCAAAGATCATCTATGCTTATGCGGAAGCCACTGTGCCAAAATTGACGGTGATTACCCGAAAAGGATATGGAGGTGCTTACATTGTGATGAGCAGCCGCCACCTGCACGCGGATATGGTCTTTGCTTACCCGGGTGCCGAGATTGCCGTAATGGGAGCGGATGGTGCAGTGAATATTCTTTATCGCAGAGAGCTGCAGGGCGCACAAGACTCGGAGGCAAAGCGTAAGAGGTTAATCGAGGAGTATCGTGAGAAATTCTCAAATCCTTACCGTGCAGCTGAAGCTGGTTATGTTGATGATATACTGCTGCCTGCCGAAACGCGGCCCCGTCTGATCGCTGCGCTAGAGTTATTGCGAGACAAAAGTGAAAAACTGCCAGTCAAGAAGCACGGCAGTATTCCGATGTAGGCTGGAAAGCACCAGGAGGACGATTTGGATATGGCGTTGATCTCTCAAGGGCTGACCCTCAGCTTGGTGGGAATAGCCGCAACTTTTCTGTCATTGGGATTATTCATTTTGAGCATCTATGCCCTGCGATGGCTTTTTCCGGTTGAGAAAAGAAGGAAGGCTGAACAAACTCCTGAAAAATCAGGAGCTGTCATGCCAGTGGCGGAGCGAGGAATGTTTGGAGAGGAAGAAATTACTGCTGTGATATCGGCTGGGATGTGGGTAAAACAATTCCTGCATACCCAGTCTGAGGATGTCGAGGAAGCGTCAGCTGTTGCTGCGGTGGCGATGTACTTACAGCAGCAACCTGTGATACTCCCCCAAAAGAGATGGGGGCTTGGCACTCGTCTCGAAAAACCGCATGGACGCTGGTGGCAGCCGATGAACCCTTCTTCTGGAGACAATACGCCATCGCAGGAATTCTGATGATTTGCTGGCCTGGTTTCAGGACAGTTTACTATGTTGGAAAAGAGTTAATTAAAAAGGAAAAGTGAATGGCAAAACAAACGCTCAACGTGGTTGTTAACGGAAACCAATATACGGTTGAGGTGCAGGATGTGAATGTATCTCCCCTCACAATGGTTGTCAATGGGAAAACCTATACTGTGGAACTTACCGGTATGCAGCCGCAGGTGGCTGTGCAGACGCCTGTTCCAGCACAACCTGTGGCTCAAGAAACCCCCGCCTCAGCTCCGAAGCCAACACCGATAGTTTTTTCCACTCCCGCAAACGGGGGCGGACAGGTGACTTCTCCCATGCCCGGAGTCATTCTTGATATTCAAGTGAAGGCCGGCGACGCTGTTAAAAAAGGTGATCAGCTTTGTGCGCTGGAAGCTATGAAGATGAAGAGTGCTATTCGTTCCCCGAAAGATGGAACTGTCAGCAGTGTTGAGGTGAAAGAAGGCCAAAAAGTGAATCATAATGATATTCTGTTCCGATTTTCATAGGTGAAGCATGGATCTCTCCCAATTGAGGATACTGTTATCAACATTTAGTGCGCTGACCTGGCAAAATGTGGGCATGATGGCAATTGCCGGATTGCTCATCTACCTGGGTATTAAAAAGAAATACGAACCCATGTTATTGATCCCGATTGGCTTCGGTGCTCTTTTAGCGAACTTGCCGCTGACCGGGGTCACAGAAGAAGAAGGGTTTCTGAATGTTCTTTATCAAATGGGTATCGCCACTGAACTCTTTCCTCTCTTTGTATTTATCGCCATTGGGGCGATGACAGACTTTGGGCCCTTACTCGAGAATCCGAAAATGGCGATTCTGGGCGCGGCGGGGCAATTCGGTATTTTCGGGGTGCTCATGCTGGCTCTGCTTCTTGGTTTCCCGATGAACGAGGCGGCTTCGATTGGCATTATTGGCGCAATTGATGGGCCGACAGCAATTTATGTTTCCCAAAAACTCGCGCCCAATCTGCTCGGGCCGATAGCGGTAGCCGCTTATAGTTACATGTCGCTGGTGCCTATCATCCAGCCTCCTGTGATGAAACTGCTCACAACTCGTGAAGAACGGCTGGTGCGGATGCCGTATAGCTCGAAACCGGTTTCTGCTACGGTGAAGATTCTCTTCCCGCTGGTGATCACCCTGCTGGTTTCATTGATAGCGCCCAAGGCTTCTCCTTTAATTGCCGCACTGATGTTTGGCAACCTCATTCGTGAGAGCGGTGTGGTGGAGCGCCTCAGCGATGCTGCGCAAAATGAATTGGCTAACCTGACCACGCTCTTCCTCGGTCTGGTGATTGGTGGGACGATGGTTGGTGAAACCTTCATTCGACTGGATACTATGATGATTATGGGACTGGGTTTGATGGCTTTTGTGCTTGATACTGTCGCAGGGATTTTGTTTGGTAAGCTTATGTATTTGCTCTCCGGCAAGAAATTTAATCCTCTGATTGGCGCGGCAGGCATCAGCGCTTTCCCGATGGCTGCCCGTCTGGTGCATCAGATGGCACTGGAAGAAGATAGTGAAAATTTCCTGCTTATGCATGCAATGGGTGCTAACGCCGCCGGGCAATTAGGCAGTGTTGTTGCTGGTGGGGTGGTGCTGGCTTTGCTGGCCGGTATACTCTGAGGATGACCCGCTAGAAAGAGTGGTGTTGGTTTGAAAGGATGGATTAAATGAGAATCGATTCCCTAAATGGGAAGAAGATTACGGCCATTGCAGGCGGTGTGGGGGGAGCGCGCCTGGCACGAGGGATGGCAGCGCACCTCGATTCAGATCAGTTGACAATCATTGTTAATACAGGGGATGATTTTGAACACCTCGGTTTGAACATCTCTCCCGACCTTGATACTGTGATGTATAATCTGGCAGACCTTGCCCAACCTGAACCTGGTTGGGGAATTCGTGATGATTCGTTTGATTGTATGAAGGCGGTGGAAAAATTGGGCGGTGAAACCTGGTTTCGGCTGGGTGACCGTGACTTGGCAACGCACATTCTGCGCACCCAATGGGCACAGCAAGGTCTTTCGTTAACAGAAATTACCCGTCGTTTGACCGAAAAGTTAAGGATTAAACATACCATTCTTCCAATGTCGAATGATCCCTGCTGCACAATGATTGAGACGGAAGAGGGCATGTTGGAATTTCAGCAATATTTTGTCCAGCATCATTGTCAGCCTGTCGTCCAGCGGCTTTTTTGGCAGGGAGGAGATAGCGCCCAACCAACCCCAGAAGTGATGCAGGCTTTAGATACGTGCGACATGGTCGTGATCTGTCCTTCCAATCCGTTTGTCAGTGTTGATCCTGTTCTGAATCTGCCCGGTGTTCGTGAATGTATCCTGCAAAAAACGACCCTGGCGATGAGCCCCATTATTGGCGGAAGGGCTGTAAAAGGCCCCGCCGCAAAGATGTTTTCTGAAATCGAAGGAGTAGATGCCTCGGTGGAGGCGGTTGTGGATCATTATGGAGAACTGCTTGATGGCATCGTCATTGACGAGATTGATGATGCTTTGGTAAAAACTCTGCGGGTGCGTCTTTCCTATGTAAAGTCAATGCCGACGTTAATGTTAACCCTTGATAAACAAATTGAGATTGGTGAAAAATTCCTGCAATTTGCTGGAGAAGTCCTCGATCAGGAATCGGTTGGAAAGTACAAAAACGACGTATGAAGCTAGTTGCCCTTTTACCTGTAAAACCTTTCCATCTGGCAAAATCCCGCTTACGGGATGTGCTCAGTGCTGAAGAACGAAAAAAGTTTGTACGAGAAGGCTTGATTCATACCCTTGACGTGCTTAAGGAGGTACCGGAGGTATGGCGGATCCTTGTGATCAGTGCCGATCCTTTGGTCTGGGAAATTGCGTTGAAGCATGAAGTGAATGTATATGAAGAGCTGGATGTACCGGGATTGAACGAATCAGTTGCCTGCGGGCAGCGCTGGGCTCTGGAGCACGAAGCCGACACCGTGATGATTTTGCCGATTGACTTGCCGAATCTCAATGCCGAATGTCTGCGTTCAAAAATGATGAAACTCGATGTAGAAACAGGAATGGTAATCGTTCCTGATCGTCATTTGCAGGGGACAAATTTTATGATGTGCGCGCCTCCTGATCTTATTCGGACGGCTTATGGCGAAGGATCGTTTGAAAAGCACTGCGCTTTGGCGAAGCAGGCCGGTGTTGAACCTGTGGTGATCTATTGCGATGATTTGGCGCTGGATATAGATACACCGGAAGATCTAGTATTGATGAATGATCGACGTAGTTGATCAAATG
>CAZQSG010000097.1:0-8527 GCA_964595925.1 uncultured Anaerolineaceae bacterium
TCTTGTCCAGAGATGCTTTCTGAAGAAACGTCATATTTAGGATCTTCAGTTAGCCCGCGAATTTCTTCTAAAGCGCTATTCAAATCTTCAGCAGGGACACGAATCGTTATATATCCTTGCGGGAGATCCTCCTCGACCTGGTAATAATAAGAACGATATACATTCGAGTTGATTACAAAACCACCCCGGCGTTCAGCCATAAATGCAATTGTCGTAATCACTTCTGCAGGATCATCTACTTTTATCGTTAAGCTTGCGTTTTTTAATACAATTCGTTCAATAGGTTCATTTTCATAAGAAACCCCATCATCGTACCTCTCACCAGCACCCATTGGAGATTCCATTGCAATGCTTTCTTCTTCAGCAGAGAGCACAGCATCTTTTTCTTCAGCGTATTCCATTACTGCTGGATAAGCTCCAAAACCTTCTTCTTGATCCACCGCCAAATTTGACTTGGCAGCACCACATCCCACTAAAGCGAATGTCAACATTAATATAAACGAAATAGCACAATATACCTTCTTCTGCATCTTATCCTCCTGGACAATAGAAAATTGTATTTATTACCCTATAGACGTTCCACTGATGAAATTAGTTCCGGTCATTCAAAGTTTTCCGATTGACTTACCATCCATCAACCAATCGAAGAGCGTTTCTCTCAGGCAGTCCGCTCTCCATAATTTCTTTTTGAACCTTTTCTATATTATAGTCGACTCTATGAACTGTCCAGATTGTTTTATCTACATCAAAAATGCCAAATGAAGCTCTTGGGTCGCGGTCTCTGGGTTGGCCTACAGAACCAGGATTCATTATGACACGCTCGTTGCCAAAGTCGAATTCTTCGCCATTAATCGGTATATACCAGTTGGGCAGGATACCATCTTCCAAACCATACCGAAAAACAATCGGTTGATGAGAGTGTCCTACAAAACAAAACTGAGTCTCAAAAAACTCAAAATTCATCCTTGCAGTATATGAGTCAAGAATGTATTCCCAGATTGGGTTTCTAGGACTTCCATGTGTTATAGTACATCCACTTTCAACCAATAAATCAGGCAAGTGGTCTAAATAAATTAAACTCTCTTCACTCAGATGATTAACAACCCAATAAACTGACTCTTGAGCATCCTGGTTAAAGGACTCAATTGAAATAAATCCTGAAACGGCAGCATCATGATTCCCCATAATACATGTTAAGTGTGGAAGTGAACGAATTTCACTTACACACTCTTCAGGTTTTGGGCCATAGCCGACCAGATCGCCCAGACAAAATATTTTATCGTAACCCAAATCAGAGGCAGCTTTTAACACTGCCTTGAGTGCAACGTAATTGCCATGAATGTCAGAAAGAAATAAGATTCGCATAAATTTATCTTTAAAAAAACAATATAAGAAGTATACCCCATGTGCACTTTTTTAGGTTTATCTTTATCAATGATTTTTCTTACTATTATGTGGATTATGGTCGTTGAAATGTCAAATAATACTCACCAACACCCTCCATTTCAAATTCGGAGTTTTTTGTAACAAAAATAAACCATGTTTTTCCAGGCTTGTAAAAATAAGTGCTGTCTTGATACAGAACCTGTAATGGTGCATCCTCACCTTTTGCTGTCCAGGTACCTTCAAAAAGATCCCCATCTCGGAACATCAGTGCAGGAGAAGCGAATTCACCATAAACCAACTCAACATCATGCAAAAGCATATCATATACAACATAGTCGCTAAATAAAACTACAATATTATCATATGCTAGTTGTTCCCCATCCACAAGAGCATCATTAGTTGTTACAAAGTCATTTTCGAAGTCCCCCGTCTCCTCCCATCGAAAATATTTTTCTTCAAGAGAATCGTATATCCATCGGCTTTTACAAACCTCACTTATATCGATTGTAATTTGATTGGCTTCTTTTCCAACAATTTCAAGATCATTTGAAAAATCCATTGTATGAAGTGATTCTGTTTTGATATTTTCATCTACTTGAATTTTTACTGCATAGTCAGTAAGAGCAGCCGTGTCAACAAATACACCTTCTGCTGAATGTGTATCCTCACCACAAATCGGAGGACATGCATCATTGGTACGGGTGTCAATTGCTCTTGAACCTAGAATATCAGGAGCAGTGATAATAGCATTCACGCGTTCATCAGCGCCCCCATATACGAGGATACCCTGATACATTTGCGCCAATTGTGCATCAATTAACCTGGCAGATCGAATCGGTCCTGCCCATTCAGCATTATCACCGTAAAATATTGCTGTAAATCGATTCATTCCTTGTCCGATATAATGTTCAAACACAATATCTGCTTTAGAGAGACCTGATTGAGGACGTATTTCTCGAGGAAAATTCGATATCTTTACCATCACAGGCCGGCGGTATAATTCCTCAAAGGATTCAACTATTTGCCCAGTAAGGGGATTCATTGATTTGTTTAATTTTTGGAAGGCGGTTGGTGTTGGTGTGAAAAATGGATTAGGAGTTTGGGTACCAAAAACCTCTGTGGCTTTTGGTGTCTTTGTTGCTGCAAGGGTGTTAGTTGATACCTTTGTTTCGATATTCGCAGTTATACGGTTCTCGGGAGTCGTTCCAGGGAAAGTACTGAGTGTAATAGGAGTAGACAAATCATCTAAATTCTCCGCAACACATCCGACGAGAATCAGAGATAAAATAACAATTAATAATCTTTTCCTTTTTGATGTTTTCTGCATTGCTTTCCCATCTAATTAAATACAATTTCTTATTCATTCCTTGTGTTATATACCAAGGATAATTAGCCATTAATTATTCCAATTTCACTCAATTATAGTACATGCATTGGTAAATGGCGGAGGTTTCTATGTATCAATCTATGCTTTTTGCTAAGTAAAATCTTTCTTAATAATTGAGGTAACAGTAACATCTTTTCATTTATGTCTGATCCCTGTTTAGAAGGTAAATCTTCTCTGCATTCAAACTGTGGGGAGACGAATTCTTGTAGCCGTCTTTTTCCGTTGTGATTTAATTTATAATTGAATAGTAACTAGTGCAAGCGTAAAAAAAAGGAATACACATAATGCTACTAAAAAAAATAACTCGCTTAGTTGGATTTATTATTGGTGCCCCTTTTGTTCTTTTTCTTCTTTATGAAGCTTTTCAAATTTTCCCCTTTATTTTTGCTGATTATGTTTTTAATATTTTTAAATTTCTCAAAATGCTTTGTATAATAACCTTTATCCTGGGTTACTTTATTAGTTTTAAAAAGCAAATCCTAGGGGGATTTATGACATTTTTAACTCCAATTGCATTTATAGCACTCGAGAGTATAGATGCAAGCGCAATAAAATTAACAAGTTTCACAATTATTATGGTGGCTGCGGGTACATTTCTGTTATTTACTGCCGAAAAAGAACACTAATCATCTAAACCTGAAAGGTATACAAACCATGAATCTTAGAACAACACATCGAAGAAGGAATCCTCTCAATGGACAATGGGTTTTAGTATCCCCGCACCGGGCAAACCGTCCCTGGTTAGGGCAGGTTGAAAAACCCTCTTTACCAAAGTTGCCAGACTACGATCCAAATTGCTACTTATGTCCTGGTAACACCCGCACGAGCGGAAAAACAAATGATGACTACCAATCCACCTTTGTCTTTGATAACGACTTCCCCGCCCTGTTGCCGTCTGGTGATGAACCCAAAAACAGTCTAAAAAAGAGTGAACTTTTTCAGGCAGAAGATGAGTCTGGAAATTGTAGGGTCGTATGTTTTTCGCCAAAGCATAATCTGTCTCTTCCTGAAATGAGCGTAGCAAATATCACCCGTATAATTAATACCTGGGCAGAACAGATTCGCGAACTATCGAATGAAACAAATATTCAATATGTTCAAGTGTTTGAAAACAAAGGCGAAGTCATGGGGTGTTCCCAGCCTCACCCACATAGCCAAATTTGGGCAACAAAACATATTCCTAATGAACCTTTTTTGGAAACAGTAGAACAAAGTAAGTATTTTAAGAAACACCGCAATTGCCTTCTATGTGATTATTTAGACCAAGAGAGAAATAATAAAATCAGAATTGTTATTGAGAATGAGCATTTCACCGCACTCGTCCCATTTTGGGCAGTTTGGCCCTTTGAAATCCTGTTAATTGCGAATGATCATATAGCAAGCATGCCAATGCTTTCGCCATCTCAACGAATTGGGTTAGCTGATATCATGAAGAAAATTACCATAAAATACGATAATCTCTTCGAATCCTCTTTCCCCTACTCAATGGGATTCCACGGTGAACCCGGTGATGGTGAAGAACATCAAGAATGGCATTTTCATGGGCATTATTACCCACCCCTTTTAAGATCAGCTACAGTAAAAAAATTTATGGTTGGATTCGAAATGCTGGCAATGCCACAACGTGATATTACCGCAGAAACTGCTGCTGAAATGCTGCGTAATCTCAGTGATACCCATTACAAACAGTGGTAATTGGCTATGCGCATTCCTGTGTGTGCAGTTAGGAAATAGTAAGGGTATTAAAAAGAAAAAACCGTCAAAAATCGGCGGTCTCGGTTTCTAGGGGTGGCTGATGGGAGTTGAACCCACAACCACCGCATCCACAGTGCGGGGCTCTGCCATTGAGCTACAGCCACCATAACGGCAAAATTGTATCATACTGAATGTGCTTAAGCAAGCATTCTTTTAATTTTTGAAATGAGCTTGGAGCGATCAAAAGTCTCTTGCTTACGAGTCTTCAAATCCTTTATCGATACAACATTCTGAGATATCTCGTCAGGCCCCAGCACTATGGCATAATTCATTCCTTTACGATCAGCATATTTAAATTGCTTCAATAATTTTGCGGGTTCAGGATAAATCGCAGTGTCGATGCCTTCCTGCCGCAATTCTGAAGCTAGACGAATCGATTCTATTTGTAAACTTTTGTCAAACACCGTTACCATGACGACCTTCTTATTGCGATTTTGAAAATCAGGTAGCAGATCATAGTTTTTTATTATGATCTTAATTAAAACATCACCCATAGCAAAACCAACACCGGGCAAAGGTTCACCCCCAACATCCCCCACGAGGTTATCATAATGCCCTCCACCTAAAATAGCACGTCCTCCTGTAACTTCTACTGCCTCAAATACAAGTCCTGTATAATAGTCCAAACCTCGAATAGTGGATGCTTCATATTCTATATAATCGCCCCAGCCCATAATATCGAGAACTTCCATTGTGTCCTTTAATTCTTCTGATTCTTTCCAGAGGTTTTCGTTTTTCAAAAGCAAATTCAAACCATCGATTTGAACAGCAGATAATCCTTGTTCTTCAGCATGCCGATCCCATGCATCAGGCTTCATCTTATGTCGTCGGTCTATCAATTTAAAAACAGCGTTCCAGAGATCATCTGGTATGTCTAGTTCTGCCAATTTTTGGTCCATCAATCTTCGATTATTAACTTTAATTTTTACAACATCAGGGCCCAATCCAACACGCTTGAAGAACGCCGCACAAACAGCAACAAGTTCGGCATCGGCTTCGGGAGAACTAGCACCAATCATATCCATGTTCCATTGGTAAAATTCCCTTGTTCGCCCACGTTGTGGTCTCTCATATCTCCAAAAATTTCCAAAAGAATACCACCTAAGCGGCATAAATAATTGCCTTTGTCGTTGAGCAACCATACGTGCTAAAGAAGGCGTAAGTTCTGGCCGAAGTGTAATAAACTCGCCTCCCCGATCTTCAAAACAAAAAGCCTGCTCTTTTACCAATTCTTCGCCAGATTTTGCTGCATATAATTCAATCTTCTCTAGAAATGGTCCCTCATAAGCTTCATAACCAAAAGATTCAGAAATTTCTTTAATTATCTCATACAGCCAGAGATGAATCGACATCTCTGCTGGGTAAAAATCACGGGTTCCTTTTAAAGAGGAAATTAATTGACTCATAACAAAACACATCCTTCTTTTTTCCCTACAAATTCATTGATTTGAACACTCCTATATTATAGTGAATAAGTTTCATATAGCCAATGGTAAAATAAAGTAAACAACCCCCCAAATTTTTATCACATATTTCATAATAGTAATTTTCTTAAGAAAACATTAACCATTAATTTGCCTTGTCATATAACTCATGTGACATTCATTATATATATGTTTTTTATTTCACAAAGTATAATTGTGAAATAATTATAAATATATTTTATTACTATAAGTGGAGTTAACATGAAGAATTTATTTGATAAGATACCAGCAAGCGACCCACTCACAATACCAGATCAAAAAAACCAAATCGATGCAGCTATCAACCGTAATCGCCAGAAACCTGGTGCAACTATGGTTGTTCTCAGCGAACTCCAAAATGAAATTGGGTACCTTTCTGAGCCAATGCAAAAATATATTTCCAATGAGCTCAGAGTTCCGATCAGTTCAGTTCACGGCGTTGTTACATTCTACTCATTCTTCACAACAACACCACGGGGTCGCCATACAGTAAAGGTTTGCATGGGAACTGCTTGCTATGTCGGGGGTGCTGAACAATTAATTGAAAAAGCTGAACAGGTATTGAGTGTAAAAATGGGTGAAACCACCCCCAATAATGCGATCACGATTGAAACATGTCGATGTGTCGGCGCGTGTAGTCAGGCACCAGTTATCGCCATTGACGATGAATTATTTGGCAATCTCACTGCCAGTAAACTGCCTAAACTTCTTAATAAATATCAGGATTAAACAACCTGCCTTACTTGTATTATTATCGTTATTTTTATAATGTTTTATGGAGAGACAAATGACCTTAATTTCAAACTACATAGATTTGAAGTCGCTGCATGATGATGCGATTATCCAATTCAATGAAAAACGGGCATCCGGCGATTTTAAGATTAAAACTTCGGATGAATTAAAACCACCAACGGAGAAAGAAGTTAGGGTTGTCTTAAGAAACAGCGGAAGAATTGACCCTCTAGACATTTCAGAATATATAGCTATGGATGGATATCTTGCCATCGGTAAGGTCCTCTCTACCATGGAATCAGAAGAGGTCATTGAGGAGATTCTGGCATCAGGACTTCGTGGTCGTGGCGGCGCAGGTTTTCCAGCAGGATTGAAATGGCGCTTTGCTCGGAATGCACACACCACACCCAAATACCTTATCTGCAACGCCGATGAAGGTGATCCGGGGGCTTTCATGAACCGTCTCTTACTTGAAACAGATCCCCATGCCGTTATCGAAGGTATGCTGATTGCTGCTTTTGCAATTGGCGCGCAGTCAGGCTTTGTCTACTGCCGTGCAGAATACCCGGTCGCCGTCAAAACAATGATGCATGCCATTGATCAAGCCCGTGAAATTGGATTGCTTGGCAACAATATTATGAATTCTGGATTCTCTTTTGACATGGAAGTTCGTATGGGCGCTGGCGCATTTGTATGCGGTGAAGAAACTGCCCTTATGGCTTCAATCGAAGGAAAGCGTGGCGAACCTCGCCCTCGCCCCCCATTCCCTGCAAATAGTGGTCTATGGAAGAAGCCAACTAATATTAACAACGTTGAAACTTTCGGCAATGTTCCTCAGATTATCCTAAAAGGTGCCGAATGGTATTCAGGCATGGGAACTGAAAAATGCAAAGGCTCAAAAACATTTGCTTTGGCAGGTGATATCAACAATCCTGGTCTCGTTGAGGTTCCATTTGGAATCACTCTTCGAGAAATCATCTTCGATGTTGGGGGCGGTATGAAAGATAATAAAGAATTTAAAGCTGTCCAAACCGGCGGTCCTATGGGTGGTTGCCTGCCTGTCGAATTTCTGGATATTCCTGTTGATTACGAAAGCCTCACCGCTGCCGGCTCAATTATGGGTTCCGGTGGCATGATCGTAATGGATGAAAATACATGCATGGTTGATATTGCTCGGTTTTTTATGGATTTTACACAAGATGAATCCTGCGGTAAATGCGTTCCATGTCGTGTTGGTACTCGCCGCATTCTCGAAATTTTAACCCGCATCTGCGACGGCGAGGGACGCGATGGTGATATTGAAACCCTTGAAATTCTCTGCCGAGAAATCAAGCAAGACAGTCTCTGTGGTCTTGGTCAGGGTGCTCCAAACCCTGTTGTCAGCACTTTGAAACATTTCCGCGACGAATATGAGGCTCATATTTATGAAAAACGCTGCCCCGCAAAAGTTTGCCGCAACCTGATCTCCTTCAAAGTAAACGCTGAAAATTGCACGGGGTGCACAATCTGCGCCAGAAACTGCCCAGCTGGTGCAATTTCTGGTGAACGAAAACAGGTTCATTTCATTGATCCTGATATCTGCACTAGATGTGGTATCTGCAATCAGGTATGCAATTTTAATGCAATTGATATTATATAAAGACAGGTACTTACGCTATGGAAAAACATCAAATGAATACTGGAGATAAAAACATGGTTCATCTTACAATAGATGGAAAAGAAATTGAGACACCCGAAGGATCCACTGTTTTGCGCGCCGCACAACAGGAGGGAATCCACATTCCTACTCTTTGTGATCACCCTC
>CAZQSG010000098.1:0-8514 GCA_964595925.1 uncultured Anaerolineaceae bacterium
TTTTAACAGCTTATGACAAAAATTAATAGGCTTTAGTTTCTTTTTGTTTCCCCCACTTATTGAGATGATACAAAATTTATTATTTTTCTTTACGAAGAGCCGTGATGCCTTTGCCAAACAGGAAGAAGGCTAGAAGTGATAGTAAGAAAATTAAGAAGAAGCTCAGTTCAATCTCAATCCAATGCGGAAGAACGGCAAAGATATACCCGATTATCAGCACTCCGAAGACCTGTTTGAGATGATGATTTTCGAGCTGCCGCTGATTTTCAATCTGCTCGTAGCGTTGAATACGGTTCCAGAATTTAGTCAGGTTCCAAGCCGCCAGGTCAAAGCAGACAACAGCCAAGAGGATAGAAAAATTGAGTTCGATAAATGCACCAATCATTACGATGAGAATATAGCCAATAAAAGCAGGGGTGTTGGCAAAGTGTTTTTCAAAAAAGAACAACAGTCCCCATACCAGACCTAAAAGGAGGGCAAGAGCCGAAATGAGAGGATATTCCGAAATGACTCCTAAAATTACCAGTGGCAGTGCGGTGAAAGCGATGGCGGCGAGTGCAAATCTTTTCATTCTCATTTCCAAACCCTCCTGCGTTGAATCGAAGTTTGCAAACGGAACGACGCCCGGCACAGTACCTGTTCAAGAGATTCATGGACATGCCAATCGACTACCTGAGCACCAATCTGATGAACTTGACGAAGCACAAAGGTTCGCTCTGCCATTGCCAGTCGATAGGCCAGGCTATCGAAGTCGTTGGTTTCGATGGACTTAAAAGCAATTGGATTAGGGCTGATGATCAAAACTGAATAACCCCGAATGCACATCTTGCGGATGAATTTTACATCTTCTGTCAGAAGTGGGCTGATGAGAACGATCTGTGATTTTGGTGGGAAGAAGCGAACCGGTAAGTTATCAAAGTTAGTCAGCGCAAAGTTTATTACTGGTTTCACCGAAGAGAGTGCATCAAGAATACGGCGTTGTTGAATTTTGCCGTATCCTGGAAAGACTCTCTTTTTTCCTGAACCGTAGACCAGCAGGCTGACGCGGTGGCCGTCTTCGATGAAACGTTTCGAGAGTGCGGCAGCGCCCTGTACTGAATGTTCGAAAAGCGATTCCTTCACCCTGTACCCTTGCGCATTCTTTGTAATTTTGGTCAGGTTGAGGCTCTGGCGGGCATCGAGAATAATGCCCACGTCTGCTACCTGTTCCTGCTCAAAAATATTGGTGTAAAGTGCTTGCTGTCCACGTGACGAAACCTTCCAATTGATCTGTCGGAGTGGATCACCGGGTTGATATTCGCGGATGGAGAAGAAATTTACACCCGAACCTCCACGGCGCGCAAGGATGATACCAGCAAATCCTCTTGTGTGAGGGGGGCGGATTTTTATTTCAGTCAGAGGTTCTGTCTCAGGGTAAACCAGGATTGGTGAACGTTCTTCAACATCGGCCTGAATCTCAAAACCATCGAAGGATTCTTGAACTTCAGTTTTCAGCAAAAACCGGCGGTATTCGCCACGAGGAGCTTCAAACAAATAATCCAGCTGTAATTTTCCGTTTGCTGGAAGGAAAGCCAGCAGGTTTGTCGCACCTTCTTTCACCTGCACACCTCTCGGAAGCAGTTCCTGGGCGCTGAAATCTGTGATCTGCTCTCCCTGATTCTCAATCGTTACCACCACCCGAACAGGAATATTTGGGCGTACCCGCTTCGGGGTAATCACCCGATCAACCTGCAGCTTTACGGGTTTGGGCTGGTTCAGGATGGAAGCCATAAAGTAAACCAGCAGCGGAACAGCCAGCAAAATCCAATCGGGGGTTAGAATCACCAAACCACCAATCGTAAGCAGGAGGATCAGATACAGGAGAATAAGGAGAGTGTGTTTCATAGGACAGTATTTAGTCGTTAATCACTGGGACAGGAATGGCATTCAGTAATTCTTTGAGTACTCCTTCCACCGCTTGTGGTGTTGCCCACAGATCAGGATCCAGAATGATGCGGTGGCTGAGCACTGGCAAGACAAAGCGGCGGACATCATCGGGTAGAACATAATTTTTACCCTGCATAGCAGCCCATGCCCGGCTGAGTTTTAGCAGCGCAAGGCTGGCTCGCGGACTGGCACCAACCGCAATCTTTCGATGAGAACGGGTTCGCTGCACCAGCTCAACGATGTAATCTTCAATATCCTCATCAACATACACACTTTCCAGAAGCTGTCGGGCTGCTAAAAATTCCTCTATCCCTGAAATGATGTTCAGATCAACCTTATCCTGTTTGCGTAAACGGCGTTTGGAAATAATTTCTTTCTCCTGTTCATGATTCGGGTAACCGATCGATAGTTTGATGAGGAACCGGTCCAGTTGTGCCTCGGGCAGTGGAAAAGTGCCTTCATATTCAATCGGATTTTGTGTGGCTATCACGATGAAGGGATCAGGCAGCTGCATGGTAACCCCTTCCAGGGTAACCTGCTGTTCCTGCATGGCCTCCAACAGGGCGGATTGGGTGCGGGGTGATGCGCGGTTAATTTCATCTGCGAGGATGATGTTCGCAAAAATGGGCCCTTTTCGCAGGATAAATTTATTCTCGCTGCGATCATAAACATAACCGCCGGTGATATCCCCGGGCAGAAGATCAGGCGTAAATTGGATACGTCGGAAACTCATTCCAAGCACGTCGGCAAAGGAATTGGCTGTCAATGTCTTGGCAAGGCCGGGAAAATCTTCCAGAAGAACATGGCCGCCTGACAGAAAGGCAGCAAAAATATTTTTCAGGACTTCTTCTTTTCCTACGATGGCCTTACTGACTTCATTCACAATTGTACCTGTAAGGTCAGTCACCGCAGCAATATCAGGTTTCAGTTCAGTCATTATAAATGATCTCCAATCTATATTCAATAAATTCAATAATCTCCGCCACCTGCAATTCCAGTGCAGCGGGCATTTTTATTTCAGGGGAGTATCCGATCAGCCGTTGGATTCGATAGATCATGCGTCCAACCCAATTTCGTTTTGGGGGTGTAACTCGCAAGCGCCGTTCACATAAAAATTCACACACGCTTTCAGGAACCGCCAGTTCGTGGTTCTTGATCTGCTGTTCGATCTCAAATATTTCCTTATGTTCCTGGTTCGCAAGGATATTCAAGATCAATCTTCGGGTTGAGAGGATGAATTCTTGATGGGTGAAACTGTTTTTATTCAAGTGAGAGCACTGGTTTCGCCAAAATTCATATCGTGACACAACCTCAATCCCATACGCCACAATGGGTGTGTATTCCTCAGCGGCATCCTTCCCAAATACCCGATTGAGAGAGTTCAGAACGAAGACCAGACAGGTACTGGCCAGCAGAAACAAGAAGACACCCTGGGGAACACTTTTGATACCAAAATTAATTAAAATCAAGAAGCTGAATAATGGCAGCACGACCTGAGCCTTGAATAAATCCCAGAAGAAAAAGACCAGTATACCGCATAGGGTAAGTGTTATCAGAATGATGACGGTGGAACGAACATTTTTTATCTTCATTCAGTTTTCTCCGTCTTTCCTTGAACTGCTTCAATGATGTTTGTCAGAGCATTGACGGCCTGAGTCTCTTCTATTTTTCCCGCTGTATCATGGCCATAGCGCACCTTTTCAAATATATGCGTGAGGAATTGGATCGGTTCAGCGGGTAATCCTTTTTGGATCAGGTGCTGCTCAAAATCACGGGCTGTCATCGTCCGTTGGCGAGCGATGCCCATCTCTTCTTTAACAACTCGATTCATCTCAGCATAACTGCGCAGGATAGCAGATTTCAAATCGCCCCCTTTGCGAATGTCGACCAATGCCTGCTGTGCTTGATCCCCAACCAGATTGAGGGTGTCTTTTTTCGGTTTTTGCTTTTTCCGAATCCACCACAGAGCAGTCAGGACAAGTGTGATAACCAGTGCTGCCAGGGCAATAATGATGACGGCTGAAAGCCAATCCGGGGCTTCTTCTGGTATCGCCGGTAATTCCATCGTGTTGTCGACAGCGAAAGAGATATCATCAAAAGGAGAGTTAACGGCGAATTCTTGTGACGTTTCTTCCATCACCAGTTCCTGCTCCTCCCGGGTTTCTAAAACACGCAGCAGTAAAAAAACAAATCCGATAATGATGAGATCAACTACAAGCCGTTTACGCCCTTCGGGGGTTAACATGGCCTGGACAATATAAACCGGCAGAAGGATGATGGTAAGTGCCATTACACCACGTAAAAAATATTCCCAGAGAGTACCATCACCGGGAAGATCTGACCCAAGCGATCCTCCCGTTTCAGGTTGAGCAGAGGGAAGGTGGTAACCTTCTAAAAGTTCCAGATTTGTCAAACTCATCGCCAGTAGTAGGAATAAGAGCAGTGCAGGAAGAAGGAAGAAAAGCGGGCGTAATTTTTTCTGATTGTCTAAATTTTTCACCATGCTTATTGAAGTTTATCACTAAAAGAGATTATGCTGTAATGCTGTTTTTATTTTCAAAATGTCAATGTTTTTATTTTATTCTATCTTGAATGATGGACGAAGCAGGAGGATAAAAAGAAACAGTATCAAAAACATCTTGGATTAAACAGAAAAGTCCCCCAATGAGTATATCGCTCATTGGGGGACTTTTGACGCAGATTATTTTTTTACCGCATTTTTCAAAACCTGATGAATTTTACCGCGGTTGTTGCGGTTATAGATCACAATCAGGGTGTCATTGAGGTGGATGATGGCATTCGAATCGACTGTAATACCGCTGTCATTTTTTATCGCAACCACGTTGAACTCTTTTCCTTCCAGATCCCCCAGTCGATATTGGTCTAATTCTGGAACGTTGTTTACCATTATTTCGATGAGATCAAACTGACCGGTTGTCAGGTCTACCAGCTCAGCCACGTTGGGGAGAAGTAATTGGACAGCTGTATAAGAAGCCGAAGTATACGAAGTTAAAAGGGCTTCAATACCAATGGATTGCAGCAGTCCTTCCAGTTTGGGGCTGAAGATGCGCGCATATACTCTGCTGGTACCGGCGTTTTTCGCATACAGGGCCCCAAGTACGTTGCTGCGTTCTTCTTTGGAACCCGCGACAAAAATATCACAGCTATCCAGAGGTAGCTCTTCGAGAAGTTCCACATCGGTGAGATCACCGCTGACAGCAACTACATTTTCTAGTGCGCTGGCCTCGATGGCCAATTCGCGGTCTTCCAGGACAAAATAGAGCTTTCCTGTTACTTGATTGTGAAGTTGTTTTACCAATTCCCATGAAAACGTACTGTCACCAGCCACGATAATTGTTAAATTTTTATGCATATTTTATTTACTCCTGAATCAGAACAGCCTGACAGAATGAAATCAAAATCCATTTGTCTGATATTATACTTTCTCTCGTGTGCTTCGTAAAACGAAAAACATGGGAAAAATCTCCATGCGCCCCAGCAGCATGAGGACAATAATCAACATTTTTAAAATAACTGGCATGCCATAATAGCCAGCTTCTGGAATGGCATTCAACCCTACATTGCCCTGTGCTGAGAAGATCGTAAACAGAGCTTGATTCCCCGGGTAGCCGAAGTACATAAAGAACAGCGTTGCCAGTAACCCCATCATCAGGTAAAAACCGGTATAGAGGAGCGCCTGCTGGACTATTTTTTCGGGAATCACTTCTTCACCCACACGGATTGGCATCACAGCGCCTTCAGGCTCAAAGGGACGGCGTATCTCGCGTTTCACTGTTCTCCATAGGATGATCAAACGCCACAGCTTGATACCGCCAGTGGTGGAACCTGTCACAGCTCCTGAGATCATCAATAATGTGATGATGAATTGAAAAACCTGTGAGACATCAGCCAGCGCCAGAGTGGTTCCCGCACCTGCGGTGGTAACCGCTGAGACGACATAGAAAATGTTTTCAAGGGCATGAGAGAAGAAATCTCCGGTGTTTACCCAGGCATCAACCATCACCAGAAAAATAGCGGTCACGACAACAAAAGCCAATGCCTGGATTTCAGCATTCTTGAAGAATTTTTCTTTTTTCCCGTTGACAAAATAGTAATGTGCGTTGAAACTGATGCCGCCTGCCAGCATGAGGATGATTGCCACAATGGTTGGCAAAATACCATAGAGCCCAACGCCCACTGGATTGGTTGAGAAACCGCCTGTCGAGAGGGATGTGATCGCGTGCATAAGGGCATCGAAAAGAGGAAGCCCCAGCAGCAGGAAAGCCACAAAACCAGCCAGGGTATAACCGACATAGATCAGTACAATGTGTTTGCCCATCTCCATAACATCAGTTCCAAAGTCTTCGGGGCGTCCCTCGGCCTGGAAGAAGCTGCGCGCTCCAGAGGCGGTCTGCCCGCGAAGGGCAAGAATAAACAACACGATCCCGAGACCGCTGATCCACTGCATCAGGACGCGGAAGGTGCTCAAAGAATAGGGAAGTTGAGATGGGTCTGGAATCATCGTCAGGCCGGTATCGGTCCAGGCTGAGAAGGCTTCGAACATGGCATCGATTACGCTCATGCCATTGACAATGAAGGGGATGGAAGATACCAGCGAAAGCGAGAGCCAGCATAAAGCCAGCGCCATTGCACCGTGATTTTTATTTGGAACGGCATTCTTCAACTTGCGCCGCAGTACACTGAACAAAGGAATAAAAATGGCTACTCCGGCAGCGAAGGTGATAGCCTGATCGTATTCTTTGAGGAAAATTCCAATCAAGGTGGGTATGATCAGGAAAAAGCCAAAGGCATACATGACATCTGAAAATAGGCGAAGCACCGCTGTGAAGCGTTTTTTTCTCATAATTATTCTACCAATCAGCGTCCAATAAAAAATTTTACTGTTGTGTCAAACGACAACGCACACTTAATTTGGACTGCAAAAACACAAAATATTGGTTCAAATTTTATCATGATTCCAATCTATAAAATGAAGCACCTTTGGATATTCCTGGAGGCGAAGCTAACATGCTTAATTATTTCGTATTCTTATATACTTCTTAGGCGGGTTGTTACCACTTAGGGTAAAATACTATTTGTTATATTATTTCTAAAGTGAAAAGAGAAAGACACATGCCCAAGACTCAACTTCCTTGTCCAAATTGTGGCCAACCCGTGGTCGCTGATGTACAGCAATTATTCGATGTCGCCCAAGACCCTGAAGCAAAAAAACTTTTTCTGAGCGGTCAAGCCAATGTGGCGGCCTGTCAGAGCTGTGGTTATCAGGGGCCAGTGCATGTTCCGGTTGTTTACCACGACCCAGAAAAAGAACTGTTGCTGACCTATTTTCCGCCTGAACTTAACACACCTCTCAATCGTCAAGAGCAAATTATTGGGCCTATGGTTCGCAAGGTGATGGACAATCTTCCTGCCGAACAGCGCAAAGGATATCTCTTCAAACCGCAGACCATGCTGACTTTTAAGCGCATGATGGAAGTGGTACTTGAGGCTGATGGCATCACGCCCGAGATGATGAAAAGGCAGCAGGATCGCTTGCAGCTCTTGCAGCGTCTGGTACAAACCAGTGAAGAGAGCCTCGCGCATATTGTAGACCAGGATGCCGCGATCATCGATGAGGAATTCTTCCAGTTGCTTAACAGTCTTGTTCAGATGACATCCTCACAGGGCGACCAGGAAGGGGCTCAGAAACTGGTTGGCTTGCAGCAATTCCTCTTTGAAAACACCGAAAAAGGAAAAGAACTCAAGGCACAGGTTGATGAGGCACAGGGTGCAATCACTTCATTGCAGGAAGCCAGTCAGGACGGAGGATTAACGCAGGAAAAACTGCTTGATCTGATTATTGACGCTCAAACTGATATTCGCTTGATTACGCTTGTCAATTATGCGTATCAGGGGCTGGATTACACATTCTTTTCTCTACTTGCACAACGGATCGAAAAAACAGAAGAGGATGAGAAAATCCGTTTGATGGAACTGCGTGACCGTCTTTTGGAAATGCGTCAGGAAATTGACAAAGAATTGGCAGAGCAAATGGAATCCACGCGGAAGTTGATCACGGAGATCATCAATACTGATCCGATGGAAGAAGCGATTGGAAAACATGCCAAACTCATCAATCAGGGTTTTGTAGATGTGCTTCAAGGAGAAATGGCTCGAGCTCAGCAAGAATTAGACATAGAACGTGGACAAAAATTGCAGAAATTAATGGATATTATTAATGAAGCTACGAAACCACCTGCCGAAATCTTGTTTGCACAGGAATTACTTGCTACTGAAACTGAGAAAGAATTGGACGCTATTCTTGAAGCCCGTAATGATGAGATCAATGATGAACTGGCTCAATCCCTTGGAATGCTCATTCAGCAGACAGAAGGGCGCCAGGATGTTGATCAGGCTACCAAAGAACGTTTGGAATTGATTTATGGCAAAGTGCTCAAGATCAGCATGCGCAAGAATATGGCAAAATAATCTGCAATCACAGTAAAATATGGATTGAAAGCCAGCAAACAATGTTTGCTGGCTTTTTGTTATCCGTCTTTTTGACTACTAACCGGTTCCTGGGGTGTT
>CAZQSG010000099.1:0-8304 GCA_964595925.1 uncultured Anaerolineaceae bacterium
GTCAAGCAAGGCCAGTTCTAGTGCACACCACGCGGCTGGATTTTGATCAATAACTTCTTGACCGCCATGTGGATCAAACGCTGAATGATTTTGTCTTACGCATAGAAATTTTTTAAATCCTTCAAAGACAAAATGTCGCAGGCTTTTTGAGTCCTTTAATTCCTGGTTTAATAAATCAACATCCAATTTCTCACGATTAATGGTTCGGTTTTGACGAGATGCCACCATTCCTTCAACCCAATTCTGTGATCCCAACAAACTATGATAATAAATTCCTGGAACCCCCCTCAATGCCATCATAATGGATTGAGAAGCGAGGAAACGATTAGCAATTTTCTCTACGGATTCTTCCTTATCCGCTGGGCGGGTTGCATCTAAGTAGTTTATATTCATTTCGTAGGGAGTCTTCGAACCATCCGAGTTGTTCTTATAAGAAACACGCCCCCCCATTGCCAGGGTATGTTCTGCTAATGCATTGATCTCATCATCATTTAATATGCCGCGGGCAGGCAGCAAACCGATCCCATCATGAGAAGCAAGGAAATTGAAAAAGGTCACCTGGTCCGTTTTCTGTTCAAGAGTTTTTGCCCACCGCATCAATTTCTCACCATCCCCGGTCTGTATACTATGCAAGACAAGAGGAGGAAGAGAAAAATTATAGACCATCTGAGCTTCATTTTTCCCATCGCCGAAGTAGGAAATATTTTCCTCATGCGGCACATTAGTCTCTGTAATTAACACAACATGAGGAGCCACAACATCTAAAACAGTGCGGATCAATTCAACGATGCAATGAACCTGGGGGAGATGCAGGCAGTTTGTGCCAATTTCCTTCCAGATAAACGCGATAGCATCCAGGCGAATACATCTTGCCCCCTGTGAAATATAAAAAAGGAAAATAGCCAACACCTCAAATAGAACTGCTGGATTAGCGAAATTCAGATCAATTTGATCAGCACTGAATGTTGTCCAAACCCACTTCTCGCCTGAAACAGTATCAACTTTCGTCAAAAGCGGAAGTGCTCGCGGCCGAAACACATCAGAAAGATCTGTTCCAGGGTCAATCGTGATAAAGTAATTTGCATAATCTGGATTTCCTTTTTTGTATTCCTCGAACCATTTACTGAATTGAGAAATATGATTCACAACCACATCAAACATCAAGTCAAAATGATTTGCGATGTTCTTAACGTCTGACCAGTCCCCCCAATTCGGATTCACCTGTTTATAATCAATCACGGAAAATCCATCATCAGATGAGTATGGAAAAAATGGAAGAATATGGACAATGTTAATAACGCCTTCCAGGTGAGTATTTAAAAATTCTGCCATCACTTTTAAAGGTTTGTCACCATTTCGCTGTACCATATCACCATAAGAGATAAGAATCGCATCCATTTCACTTAACCGATGAGAGGGTCCTCTATATTCTGGGGCAGAATAGATTTCCTGAAATGCAGTTAATTTTTCCCATAGCTGCTCAGTTAACAACTCGGCATGTTGTTCTCCGTATAAAAAGGAAAGGTGTTGCTGAATTTTCTGTTTCGAATCCATTTTATCTCCTATCGGTTATAAATTCCGATCAATCATTTCTATAATTTTTTGTATATCTTGCGTAAAATTTTTTCGATAATACCCTGTTTGGATATCAAAGACATCTGCTCGAATACTCTTTGCTGCAGCAAAGTTATTGTCAAATGCGTTCCAATCTTCTTCCTCTGAAATAACAGGATAAGCTAACTTAACATCAGGAAATAGTGAAGTAAAAAACTCTGGAAAAGAGGTACCATAAATGGGAATGCCACGAGGTTCACCATTCGCAAACACCAGTTGGCCTGGTTTTCTAAGGTATTGTGTAAATTCTACCCAACCTGACGAATAAAGATCTGATAATCCACTGATCCAGTACCGTATCCCCTGTTGATGCATGATGTCTGTAAGACGATGATAGGCTTCATGAATCACATCAGACCGTGTACGGAAATTTGGGGAATGGGTAAATTGTGCCAATTGGATAAGATCTAACCCCATTTGATGCATTTCCATAATCCCGTTAAGACATTTATTAAACCAGCGGCGGTTTGTGGGATTCATCACATAATAAGGATGACCTTCGACTGTCTCAATTACGGGATGATCTCGATCATCGCGGACAATATCAGATCGAAACACTTTATTTTGCTGCACCCAATCATAATCTGCCAACCGCGGATTATAATGGGTGCTTACTCGAAAACCAAGTGATTGCAGAGCTTTAATAGTCTTCCGGAAACCTCTTTCTCCACCCTGTTCTTTACTCAACGTATAATCAGGCCACCCTCTCATATAACCGGTTTGAGTAACACCATAAAAATGAATAATGTGACCATGACCATATCGGCGTGCGAGCAGCCGAAATGGATCAATAAGCTGAGAAAAATGCTCCATTTCTGAATAACCGTCTGGACTCCTGACTCCAACCTGAAATAAATAAGTGCGTTGTTTGTAGGGAATTGATGAAGATGGAATGGAATAATATTCTCGAAAGAAAGGCAGCACCTGCTTCCAGGTTCCCTGAAATGGAAGAAATAAAAGCTGATTATCTTTCGATTGAAAGGTAATTTGGCATCGATTCCCATAGATTTTCCGAATAGATATCCTTGCAAATTCAGCAGAAGTCTTTGCTCCAATAAATAAACCCTCGGTTTCTCCAAAATAAAGCACCATAGACTTTGTTGAAGCAGTTCCAGGATAAGTCAAGCTATAGTTGAAATTTTTTGGCAAAGAGCCAATATCTTCAATCAGTTCGCCTGCTCGATTTGGAAAAATAATCCTGGTTAAATTACATTCAAAAGTTATCTTCTCCACCCGGTCTAATTGTGAGGCAATTCCGAAACCATCAATCACCTCTTCAACAACCCAGGGAGACAAGGAAGCTTTGATGGCTTCATACTCATTCAATTCTTTCTTTTTCGCTGGAAAACGGCCAATTAAGGATAATGGCTTATCGGGTGTTCCTGTTGATTCTCTCTCAATCAGACTTGTATTCACCCATTGTTGGGTCGGCCCGGTGTATTCACCTCGAACCAATCCTATCAACAGTTTTCCAAGTCTTTCCCCAATTTCGTAAATGGGTTGATATAGTGTGGTTAAAGGTGGATTTGTTGTGGCAGAAAGAGATATATCATCATAACCAGTGATTGACAAATCCTCAGGAATTCGCAAACTTCGTTCCTGAGCCGCAAGAAAACAGCCAAAAGCCATCATATCATTGAAAGCAACAATCGCTGTGGGGCGATTGGGGAGATCTAAGAGATAAGATGCCTCGCGATAGCCTGACTCCTGCAAAAGATCACCCACTCGAATATAATTTTTTGGTAATGGAATTTGATGGTCTTTCAAGGCCTTCTTGAAACCATTAAGGCGGTAAGTTGAAAAATTGTAAAACGGAATTGATGCAATACAGGCAATATGATGATGACCCAGTTTTATCAAATGTTCTGTAATCGTATATATTGCCTTCTCACCATCTATATCAATAAAGGGAAATTTGCATTTCCCTTTCGTACGGCCATAACAGACAAAAGGAACTTTTTGCTCTGTGAGAAATTTAATTCTTGCATCATCTCTTCTCGTACGCGTCAGAATAAATCCATCTACCAATTGGCTCTTAACCATATGTTGGTAACTTCTCAATTCTTCCTGCCCTGGATGATGCAATGCTACAAGTAGATCACAACCATAATTCTTCGCACCTGCACCAACACCAGCAAGAAACTCACTCAGGAACATATCAGTTGAGCGTGGTCCTAGAACCGGCAAGATTACCCCAAGCAAGTCTGTCCTCTGCTTTTGCAGGCGCTGAGCAAACGTATTAGGAAAATACCCCATCTCATTAGCCTTTTGGACGATGAAATCCCGTGTTGCTGAACTTACATCATCGTATCCATTCAAAGCACGAGATACTGTGGTAATTGATTTTCCTACTTCATCTGCAATATCTTTGAGCGTTACCGGCATGCTATTTAACTGTCCTCACTCCCCCTCAAACGTTTCCATTAAGGCTGTAAGATAGCGCCGCAATGCATCCATTGAATACTGTTTTTTCGCAATAGCGTAATTCTTCTCGACAACAGATTCGCGTTTTGCAGCACTGGTCAATAACTCAATAGCCTCATCTGCCGCGGCATTCATAATTATCGGATCTACCTTAACCAAACCCAAATCATCATACCCCATAATTTTATTTCCAAGTGAAATCAACTCAAATCCATTGGGTTTAATATCGTCCTCATACACCGGATATTCAAAGAGCATGATTGGGAGCTTCGCTTTCAACGCTTCCAGTAATTGGTTGCCCCAACCCTCCCAAATACTGGGGTAAGTCACAAAGTCAGCAAAAACATAAGAATCCCAGAGTGAATAAACCTTATGCCCATTTTTAAAATCACGATCACCACCAATCCATTCTTCAATAAAGAGAGCTTCCACCCCTTCGCGCTTTATCTTCCGTTTCAAATTTTCAACATAATCTTGTGTATCACCGTCCCGTGAATAGCCAGCTAAAACCAGAACAATTCGATTATCTTTATTAAACTTTCTCCCATCATAAAGGCCTTTCTCCTCAAGTTGAGCACGACGTTCAGGAGAGTTTAAGGCTTTAATAAAATCAACGGCCAGTTCAATAGCCTTTCGTTGAACAATGCGCGTGGCCTGTAAAAAAACAATATCCCCGGGGCGAATTCCGACTGTCTCAGAATAATCGCTGTTATACTCATCAACCACCCATTTCTCGTCAAAATCGAAGATATTAGGAACAACAACAGAATCAATTCCTTTTCGCTCCCATAGCTGTTTTTTTGATTGTTGGTTAATCACTGCATGATGCACCAGTGGGTTTCTTGGAGGAACATACTTTTGTGCCAATTCAATCGCGGTAGGGCATGTAAGAGAATAATCTCCAATCTTCTCCCAGTAAAAATCGTGGCTATGCGCTATACACTGCAGTTTATAACGCTCGACGACCCTTCCTATCGCCAGCGCAACTGCTGGATTTGCCATCACTGACCATATATTCTCAGCTACAAGAAAATCGATCTGGTTCTCTTCAATAAATTTCGAAAATTTCTCTTCAATCACTGTGGAAGCTGCTTCTAAATCCGCCCGATATGCAGCATCATTCTCATAATCATCTAACCCCCACAACATATTATGACGAAGCCGCTCTCCCACAGGTGTGTGATGATACAGCTCTTCAATCAACACCCCTTCAGAAGTCCCCAGGTGTCCCGCAACTAACGTTACTTGATGACCCATGCCTTCAAAGGTCAACTTCCATTTTTCAATCTCTAACGACACACCATCCATCTCTCCAACTTGATAATGGAGAATGGCCATTTTCCTCTGTTTCATAAATGACTCCTCATTTAAATTACGATTCAAAACGTTTTGGATACTTCTTAACTATAGAATCGCTTCTGCATTTTGTCAACAAGCAGTTGAACTTTATGAAAGATTATCCCCAGCGAGAGGTCAACACAAGCAGATTAATTATACAGGCTCAGAAATTTCTCGTTGATTTCCCTGATTCCGTTCAATGCTTTTCAATTTTTTCAGATTGTCCTCTAAAGCGCGGATCAGAACAGGCAGATATGCTTTATCAAATACAATCCGTGAAACTGCCTGAGATTCGATTGAACCAAGCAAGGTGATATTTTCTAATTCCTCGCGACCCGTAATCTGCGGAGGTGCTATTTGTCCAAATTGAAGATAGAAATTTTGTTTATCATGGGTGATAATAACGTCATTTGAAAACTTATATCGAAGGTTATCTGGATTTGTGCGTACAATCTTGAATTTAATTTCATGTTGTTCGGACATCATTTACCTCGCTAATGAATTCCCTGGTTATCAAATACAACTTCTTCAACACCACTCAATCGCTGCAATATTTTTTCAACAATCAAGGACAAATGCTTAGGACGTGCAACAAAATCTAAGTCGTCAGCTGGAATAGTTAAAACTGGGCAATAATCAATTTGCCTGACCCATTGCTCATACAATTTGTTTAATTGAGCCAGGTAATCATCAGAAATTTCGCGTTCATAACTACGTGCTCTTTGAGCAATCCGCTCCTGCAAAGTGTTCACAGAAGCTCGAAGATAGATAATCAAATCAGGTGGTTGAATAACTTTCATAAATGCAGAATAAAGAACTCGATAGGTTTGATAATCTCTTTCTTCGAATTGAGCATTTAAAAACAGATTTTTCGCAAAAATTTCAGCATCCTCGTAAATACTCCGATCCATAATGGCAGATCCATTATAAGCCATGATCGATTGATGAATATTGACCCGATGAGATAAAAAGAAAACCTGGGAATGAAATCCCCACCTTTGCATATCTGAATAAAAATCAGCCAGATAAGGGTTTTCAACCACAGGCTCGAAAAATGGTTCCCAGCCCAAATATTCAGATAATAAATTAACCAGGCTTGATTTCCCTACTCCGATATTCCCTGCGACAACTACAAATTTGCTCATCCAAACCTCCGTATCCAAATACTCTTACTTATTATAATTCTGAATGAGGTTGTATCGGTAAAATCGTGGGGTCCTATTTTTTTACACTTTTATTTGCAAATAGATATGAGTCTGCCACTTCTTTCTACATGAGTTAATTTAAATGAAAAATCGCAGACGTCATGGCCGCATAAAATTATCCTCGGATTCTGACGGTGTTTTATCTGCTTTTAGAATCCGAGGAATTAACAATATTTGTTTCTCTAGAGGTAAAAATCGACAGCCTGATTTAAAGCATATTCCAGTGCTGACTTCATAATTTCTGCATAAGTTGGATGGGGATGAATGATTTTAACAACTTCGCGGATATCTGTTCTCAAAGCAATCATATTGGTAAGTTCCTGAATAATTTCAGACACAACAAACCCCATCGCCTGGGCAGCAATTACTTTGTAGTCCTTAATCCACAATTTAACGAAGCCGGTTCCGCGCTCTTCTATCGCAGCACGCAAATTTTTCGAGAAAGGCACCTTGACTATCTGCACATCTGTCAAATCTTCAGGTACAACACCAACAGATACAATTTCTGGCAGGCTGTAAATTACAGCTGGAATCACATCATAATTCATCGCGCGCAGTTCTTCACCTTCGCTTTTAAGAATATTCTCTGCGCAAATCAAACCCTGCTGAATGCCCACATGAGCCAAAATGGATTTTCCAGTTGCATCACCAACCGCATAAATACCTGGAACATTCGTGTGTAAATAATCATCAACTACAATACCTCGCTGAGTGAACTCAAGACCAAGCCGATCACATAATTCACTATCAACAACAGCCTGTCGACCAATAGAGAGCAGTGTCATAGAAGAGTGAATTTTTTCTATCCCCTCATTATGCCGACATTCTGCAGTGACCACCCCATTCTCATCAATTTCTGTCATTCGGTAACCAGTAAGAATTTTTACACCTTTTTCTTCCAGTATCTTTGTAATTTCTACTGAAATATCTTCATCCATTCCAGCCACAACGCGATCTAAAAATTCAATAATTGTAACTTTGCTGCCAAGATTCGAGAAAATCGTCGCAAATTCGATCCCAATAACGCCCCCACCTACAATTGTCAAAGAGTCAGGCAGTTCATCAATTGAGATCAAACGATTGCTATTTACAAGAAATGGATTCTCTACATTGATGCCAGGAGGAATTAAGGGTGCAGAACCAGTTGCCATGATGATATGATCAGCTGTCAACGCCGCATCTTTACCATCATAATGCATCGTTTCGGCATCAATATCCAGCTTTCCGCCTTTGATGGTTACATTACCAACCGCTTCAATAATCGCTTCTCCCTGATAGATATCAATTTTGTGATGCCGAAGAAGATCTTCCGTCTCTTCCCGCACCGCCTTAACGACTGCATTTCGGCGTTCAGCAATGCGGTCGAAATTAATCTGAAAATCATTGACTTCAACGCCGTAATGACCAGCCTCTCTGACATGTTCTGCGATCTTTGCAGACTCAATCATAGCCTTACTGGGAGTACATCCCCAATTAACGCAGATTCCACCAATGAAATCACGTTCCACTACAGCTACTTTCTTTCCATTTTGAGCCAGACGAACAGAAGCACTTTGTCCCGATGGTCCGCCTCCAATTACAATCACATCATAGTGGTTCATTTCATATATCCTTTTCGAAATTCAAACCGTATATATATTATAATTCTCTATTATATATATAATATACCACAAGGCTCACTCAAATTTCAAATAGACTTTGACACAGGTAAAGGGTTTCCCTC
>CAZQSG010000100.1:0-8109 GCA_964595925.1 uncultured Anaerolineaceae bacterium
GAATTAAGGAAAAAACATCCCTTAAATAATTTTATTGAATTGCAAAAGGCCTGGCAAAAAACGCTTGATTTAAAAAAACTTAATGAGAAGTTTTATCAGGAAGTATCGACCTGGTATTATTATGCTTTAGATACGATAAAACTTCCTATCAAACCTGAATTTTATAAAAATGATAAAGAAAACGTTAAACATTTTTCTGTCAGGCTTATAAGCCGTCTTCTTTTTAGTTGGTTCTTAAAGGAAATGGGGTTAATAGATAAAAGGCTTTTAGAAATTGAATTGAAGAAAATTGATGTATTATTTAAAAAAAACCAAATAGATAGAGATGTGGATAAGAAAAGTATAAAACTAGTAGAAGTTGCTAAATGAATTTAAATTTTGACCTAGATATAACTGGTTTCTATTCAAGTAACTCTCAAATTGCTCGTGTTCTTACAGAAAACTGGGTAAAAAACAATGGATATTGTCCTAGTTGCGGGGAAATCTTATATAAGTTGTTTTTGTCAATCGAATTTGAGCCCACTTACGCAACGAAAATGAGCCCACTTAACACAATCTAGTAAAAAGTGTGCAACGAAAATGGGCCCACCTCGAAATCATTTCTTACGCATCCTTTGCTGAAAGCGATATGATTCACCAAGCATTTCAATCATATGAGCATGATGTGTTAAGCGATCTAACAAAGCCGCTGTCAGGCGTTCATCCCCAAATACTTGAACCCAGTCCGCGAATTTCAAGTTGGTAGTGATGATCAAAGAAATTCTTTCATACAGTTCTGAGCAAAAAGTGAATAGAATCTGAGCGCCAGTGGGAGAGAATGGGATGAAGCCTAACTCATCGATGACAATCAACTGCATTTTGAGAGAAGTGGCAATCAGTTTGTGGAAGTTATGTTCATCCTGGGCAGCCAATAACTCATTCACCAATCTGGCCGCTGTCCAGAAGCGCGTCTTGCAGCCCTGCCTGCAGGCAGATAGTGCCAACGCTGTCGCCAGATGAGTCTTTCCTACACCGGGGTTTCCAATAAATATCAGCGATTCTTTCCTGGCAATATATTCTCCGCGAGTCAGGTCAAGAATCTGCGATTTATTTACAGAAGGAATGCGAGAAAAATCAAAGTCTGCCAGCTCATGCATCACCGGAAAACGAGCGGCTTTGATACGACGCAATAACCGGTTTTGTTCCCGTTGTTGAACTTCCTCTTCCGCCAGCGCCTGGAGAAACTCGGCAAAATCATAATTATTTTCAACAGCATCTTGAGCAAACTTTTGGTGATTCTTCAAAAAAGTAGGCAGCCGTAATTGTTTCAAATATACATCCAATAACGAAACATCATTCATGCAGCACCTCCAATGGTTGCTTCACCAACGTATCATATTGTCCAATATTCACGGTATAATCTCCCAAATTGGCCAGTCTGCCATGGTTTGTCAAATCCAACTGCTGGAATACAGGCTCTGAAACTGTCAGGGAACGAAGTTGAAGTTTGACAGCGTCAACAGAAGGAACACCATATTGCATGGCGACTTGAATAGCACATTCCACGAGTTCTTTTGGATGTTTGCGATTCAGATTCAAAATCATCAGAAATTTCCGAATCGCCTGGCTTCGAGGGAATCGATCACATAGCTGAGTCAGTAATTGTTCATAAATTGGTGGCCAGCTTTTTCGCCAATGACGAATGGGAGCGGCATGGTCAAAAGCACCTGGCCGCTGAATCAGTAACGGCAGGTAATGTAACGGTTCATAACAATCAGTTTCTCGCTCAAAACAACGTTCATGGCGTGCAACCACATGATCCAAAAACAAGACCTCAATCTCAAAAGGATAGGCTCGTAAGACAAGCTGTTTTCCAGCATATTCCACAGGGACAGAATACCGGTTGGTTTCGTAGGTGATCTGGCTATAGGGGTTGGTTTTCACCGGACGCACGGCGCAGGCTTTGGTATGGCGGTTCGGCAGCGGGAGCAGGCAGGGTTGTTCTTCTTGAAGCATGACAGCAATACTTTCTTTGTTCCCCCGGATTCTTCGATGGGTATCTTGTTGACAGTCCAACCACAATTTCTGGTTCAACGTTTGCCAGCGATCTACCTTCGGAATGGGTGTCAGGTAGTTTCGACGCATGTATCCAACGTCATTTTCCACACCACCTTTTTCATGGGGTTGGCGAACATTACAATAACGGCTTTCAAATAGATAATGGCTGCGGAATTCGGTAAAAGAATCTTGTTCATGCCGATTTTTTCCTGCCAGCACCCGAAAGACCGCTGTCTTGAGATTGTCGTAGGTAATTGTGTACGGTACGCCTCCAAAGAAGTCAAACGCGCGGATATGCCCATCCAGAAACGCTTCTTGTTTTTCAAATGGATATACAGCCAGAAATCGGGCTTTGCTGTAATTCAAACGCATAATGAAGAGGTGCCCTTTTTGCTGAATTCCACCAATGTTTACTTGAGCTTCTCCCCAGTCTACCTGTGCATCTTCTCCTGGATTGAACTGCAACGGGAGATAGACTTTATTTCGTTTTTGTCGACAAGCGCCGACATAACGACGCACGGTACTTTCACTCCCCTGATATCCCTCGGACTGAATGATCTGGTAGATCTTTCGGGCAGTATAACGCTGTTTGGGTGGTTGCCGCAAGCTTTCTTCTACTAATTCCTGGATGCGTTCCTTATAGGCCTCTAATACGGGCGCCGCTCTTGTTTTCTTTTGTGTATAGGTCGGAGATGCAGCGGAAGTTATGGCATTCCGAATGGTGCGTCTGCCGTGGTGATATTCCCGTGCAATCTCCCGGATACTTTTCTCCTGTATGAAGTAGGCCTTTCGAATTTTTTCTGTTTCCTTCAAGCTAATCATCTCCTCTTTCCAGTCACTATTTTTATTCCTATAGTAACTGGTTTGGTTCTGAGGTGGGCCCATTTTCGTTGCACACTTTTTATTCAGGTGGGCTCATTTTAGATTAGCATTAACAAAATAATTCATCAATGAATATATCTCGTGCTTTTCTTTTATCCTTACTATGACTGCGATCATCTAGTTCAATCGCAATAACTGGATGAAGGTCACGCTTACGGCAGACTAAAAAATCAAGGTGTAATTGTTGAATTTTGCCTTTTGAACCCCAATAATTATCTCTTGTTGGCTGGAATATCTCGATCAGTGATACTTGGGAAAGAATGCTAAATTTATCGAGGTTCGTAACTTTCAACAACACATTATAGAATTCTTGTTCTGGTTTTGTAAGAATTGAATCACGTAAATAATAATTGTATTCTTTAACCTCATTATTTTTTATGGCATTCACTTTGTATTTCTTTGTTTGTGAAGATGAGTTGGGGGATAAATCATCACCCAAAATACTTAATAGTGCGCGAAGATGTTCTTTATTGTTCATGTTTCTGCTATCTCCAATGTAGACTTTTGTTAATCATTATGTTTGAGAAAAACGAAGAACAGAATGAACCTCTCTTCAGATTAAAAAGTTTACCCTATTTCGGAAGAAGTTGTTCACCCCCCCTTCGAGGAATTTTCTTAATTGATTATACAACGTAATCAAAACAGGCACAGAACCCAGAAGCCTTTAAAGCACAAAACTGGCTTTCGCCAGTTTGTTCAGTAGCGGGGGGTAGATTCGAACTACCGACCTTCGGGTTATGAGCCCGACGAGCTACCGCTGCTCCACCCCGCATCAAGAGTTGAATTTTACCACCTCTACATTTATGTGTCAAATACGAATAATTTCACCCACTTCAAACGCTCTCAAATGCTGGATCATAAAGAAACTTCCCCGATAGACCATCCAATCCCCTGTTCTGCAGTTCCAATCCCATAAAATGATCCCCAGCGTCTGTATAGCTGGAAGTAATATGAAACTGCGAGGCAGGTAGAAAACCAAACCGCGGATAAAACCATGTATGACCCAGGACAAACACATGTGCCTCGCCCATATTTTTTAGTTCCCACAGTGAAATTTGAATCAGCTCGGTGCCAATTCCTGTTTTCTGATATTTCGGATGAACAGCCATCGGCCCCAGCGCGACGGAAGCGATTTGCGCTTCTTCTGTCTGAATCCATGCGCGGCTGTACGTAATATGCCCCCACACCTCCCCGGCACTGCATGCCACCATCGATAACAATAGTTTTTTTGTATCACGTAATTGCCGCACCACCTTCATTTCCGCTTCCCCATCAAACGCAAGCTGGTTTACAGCATCAATCCCTGGATAATCATCGACCTTTTCTTTTCGATATTCCATCTTTCACCTCGCAATTGTTCTCCACTCTATTATATAATAAAACGGCCGTGTAAAGCACAGCGGCTCCAATACTAATCACCCGGCATTGAACGCAAAATCAAATCATTCACGTATCCTCATATCCTTCAAACGGCCTGTGCTGTAACGTCGTTTCCTGTACTCCTTAAAAATTCTTTTTCAATGACTGTTATAATTGAAAGGCAATAAATCCAAGTTGGAGAGGCACTTCATGACTGATATTTTTACTAAATTTGATCTCACCGGACAGACCGCTGTCGTTACTGGCGGGATTGGTTTATTAGGGCGCGGTTTCGTAAAAACACTTGCCCAGGCTGGAGCTTCGGTTATTGTCGCGGATATCAATGAAAAAACAGCGCAAAGCTATGCGAAAGAACTTCGCGAAGAGAAACTGGAAGCCCGAGGAATTGGTGTCAATGTCACCGACAAAGATTCTGTAGAAGGGTTGGTGTCAAAAACTGTTGATACATATGGACAGCTCGACGTCCTTGTTTGCAGCGCCGCAATGGACCCTAAATTTGATGATTCACAAACGGGCCAGCACAGCAATACATTCGAAGATTACCCGCTCCAAATGTGGAATGACGCGCTAAACGTGAACCTGACTGGATTGTTCCTTTGCGCTCAAGCTGCCGTCAAACCCATGTTAGAGCAAGATCATGGCGTGATCATTAACATCTGTTCAACATATGGCCTGACCGGCCCCGATCAGCGCATCTATGAACGTCCGGGCAAAGCTCCACGATACAAACCTGTTTTCTATTCAGTTACAAAAGCAGGTGTCCTCGGCCTCACCCGCTATCTGGCTACTTATTATGCTGGTAAAAATATCCGCGCGAACGCCCTCACCCCGGGCGGTGTTTATAATGACCACGATGAAGAATTCACCAGGCGATATTCCTACCGCACAGTGATGGGCCGCATGGCAGACAAAGACGAAATGAACGGCGCAATGCTTTTCCTCGCTTCTGATGCTTCCTCATATATGACCGGTTCGAATCTGGTTGTCGATGGAGGATGGACGGCATGGTAGATCAACCCGAAGTATTGGTTATCATTCCAGCACGGGGCGGCTCAAAAGGCCTGCTTCGCAAAAACGTTTATGATTTTGCCGGTTTTCCTTTAATTTCTTACAGCATTACCGCTGCCAAACAATCAAAATTCGTCACACGCATCATCGTTTCTACTGATGACGATGAAATTGCTGAAGTTGCCCGACAGTATGGTGCGGAAGTTCCCTTCCTGCGCCCTACAGAACTGGCGCAAGATCATTCGCTTGATATTGAAACCTTTCAACACGCGTTGAAGTGGCTGGCCGAACATGAGAATTACCATCCTGATTTTGTAATCCAGCTCCGACCTACCTCCCCCATTCGCCCGCCAGATCTGATTGATAATGCTATCCAGATGCTCCTTGATCACCCGGAGGCTGAATCACTGCGTGGCGTTGTGCCTGCCTCGCAGAACCCTTTCAAAATGTGGCTCATGAACGATGAAAACGACTTCATGCGCCCATTGAATCCCATTGATGGGTTTGATGAACCTTATAACTCATTGCGCCAGCTTCTGCCCAAAGCCTACTGGCAGACCGGGCATATTGATGTCATCCGGCCGCATGTCATTCTTGAAAAGAATCAAATGAGCGGCTGGCCGATATTACCTTATCTCATTGATCCCCGCTATACAGTTGACATTGACAACCTTGAAACCTTGCTGGAAGCGGAAAAGATCGTCTGGAAGGGCGAGATACCGATGATTCATCCCGTTCAAACGCGGCGGCATCTACCAGATTGCATTGATCTGCTGGTACTTGATTTTGATGGCACGATGACGGATGATCGAGTTTGGGTTCATCAGGACGGATCCGAATTGGTTGCTGCCAATCGTGGCGACGGTTTAGGAATCCGCTTTCTCCAAAAAGCCGGCGTCAAAGTGATTGTCATTTCACGAGAAGAAAACCCTGTCGTTGCGGCACGCTGCAGAAAGTTAAACCTGCCCGTCACACAGGGAGTTGAGGATAAACCCATTGTGTTAATGAATTATCTAAAAGAAAACAAGATTGATCCAAAGAACACCATTTTTCTGGGCAACGACATCAACGATGTGCCCTGCTTCCCCATTGTGGGATATGCTGCCGTCGTCGCTGATGCGCAAATCCCTGCAAAACGTCACGCAGACCGTATCCTGAGCCGTAAAGGCGGCCATGGCGCTGTCCGTGAGATGTGTGAAATTATTCTTGAAAAATTAAATAACGCTTCCCTTGCATAAAGGAGATATTATGTCAAAAACAATCGAAATTAGTGGACGCAAAGTTGGGCATGACCAGCCTGTATATATCATCGGTGAAATCGGTATCAACCATAACGGTGATATGAGCATCGCTAAACGACTGATCAAAGCCGCCGCCGATGCTGGTCTGGATGCTGTCAAATTTCAAAAACGAACCCCCGAACTTTGCGTGCCAGACGAACAGAAGGGTCAAATGCGCGCAACCCCATGGGGTTACATCACCTATCTGGATTACCGTTATAAAGTTGAATTTGGCAAAGAAGAATATCAGGAAATTGATCAATATTGCAAAGACCTTGGTATCAATTGGTTTGCTTCAGCCTGGGATATGCTTTCGGTCGATTTTATGGAAGACCTTGATACCTGCTGTTTTAAGATTGCCTCAGCCTCGTTAACCGATCATGATCTGTTGAAGAAAATCCGATCCACCGGGAAACCAATGATTATTTCAACAGGCATGTCCACAATGAATGAAATCAACCTGGCGGTTGAAGCAATTGGACAGGATAATCTCCTCATCATGCATGCCACCAGCGCTTATCCCTGCCCGCCTGATGAGTTAAACCTGAAAATGATCCAAACCCTGCGCAGTAAGTTTGATGCCCCGATTGGATATTCTGGACATGAAGTCGGGCTTGTACCATCTGCTGTTGCTGTTGCTATGGGTGCCTGTGCTGTTGAACGTCACATCACTCTCGATCGAGCCCTGTGGGGCAGCGACCAGGCGGCATCTGTTGAACCGGGCGGCCTGCAAAAACTCGTTAAATATATTCGTGTCACAGAACAAGCGTTGGGTGATGGCGTAAAGCACGTATATGAGAGCGAAATGCCCTCATTGCGAAAATTACGTCGAGTATAAGCCCAATGGCTGACCCGCAACGTATAGAACGTATCAAGAACGGAATCCGCTGGCGCGCCACTCGTTTGCGCAACAATCATGCAATAAGGGCATTGGCAAAACAGATCAACATAAATGCTCCTGCTCCGCAGGGCCGCCCAGTCGCATTCTTCAATACCTCTTCCCGTTTGGGCTCAATGAGCCTGAATGCCGCCTATTCACTGCTGACCTCCTGGTCCCTGCGGTTGAGCGGAATCCCGATTGTCAATTTTGCCTGTCAGGCAGGAATGACACGCTGCATTCATGGAACCACTAAAGAAGACCCCTCACGGCTTCCACCCTGCAAAGAGTGCATTGCTCAATCGAAAACAAATTTTAAACACAGCGATACTTTCTTTTTCCAATATGAAGAAGATACAACATTCGAATCAGCGATTCATGATTTATCATTTGAAGCCCTTGAAAGCTTTACATACAACAATCTGCCGCTCGGGCGAATCTGCAGATCTTCAATGCGCTGGGTGATGCGCCGCCACCATCTGGAAAACACACCAGAAACCATCAGCATTTTCAAGCATTATCTGCGCTCTGGATGGAATGTCGCCCAAAATTTCACTCGTTTCCTTGACCAATACGAACCAAGATGCCTTGTGGTTTTTAACGGCATCGTCTATCCAGAGGCCATTGCTCGCTTTATCGCCCAAC
>CAZQSG010000101.1:0-8056 GCA_964595925.1 uncultured Anaerolineaceae bacterium
GTAATATTTTGGCATTACTGATCCCCAAATTACCTGAAAAGAGATTGCCAAAGAGAAATCGCTTGGCTGTATATGACCGTATGTTAGCTCAAGATACTGGAGAAGACCAGCCAGAGAAATTGATTCTTTTGGTGATTGGAAGTGAACGCGGGCTTTGTGGTGGCTTCAATAATAGCATAATGAGTTTTGCCCAGGACCGTTTTTCTCATCATCAGTCACAGGGAAAGAATGTGGAATTGTGGGCACTCGGAAGCCGAATTATTCGAATGCTTGAACGCGGTGAGACGAAATTAACATGGTCTCGATCCATGTCAACAACAGCTCTGCCAGCCTATTCATTAGCACATGAGTTAACTTCACATTGGTTAAATGAATATGAGGCTTATCGATTGGATAAGGTCGAAGTTTTATTCAATCGGTATAAGGCGCCGGGAGTTTATACTCCGACTGTAAAGCAGATGATTCCGCCAAAGTTAACAAAGAAGACCAAGAGAAGACCTAAACCAGTGAAAGGATTATGGCCTCCCCCTATCATTGAGACTGATCCAATCGGCATTTACATAAAGGTTATTCAGCAGATGACGACGATGGGTTTTTACCAAACTTTAATTAATTCTGCGGCAGCAGAACATGCCGCTCGTTACCAATTAATGGAAGAGGCAGGGCAAAATTCTGATCGTCTGGTTGAGGAGATGACTGAAATCTTACAGATGTACCGACGTCAGGCTATTACTCAGGAGATGCAGGAATTAGCTGCGGGTGCTGGTTTATTATCTTAATACTATTTTTTCTAATCAAACAGCTGATCAGCTAAATGATCAGCTGTTTTTCTGTATAATGGGAATGAAAGTCATTGAACTGTGAGAAAATCAGGGAGGCTGAATGGGTTACCCGTCAGACACAGATCTTATACTTGTATGTGTGATGCCTAATTGCAGAGATTTGGAAATTGCTCGGATACTGGGCTGGTATCGAATTCCTTTGCGAACTGCCCCAAAAATTATTCAAGTGGATTACCTTGCCTTTTATCAGACCAGTGCGTTCGGCAAGGAGGAGCGGTGGCAAATCCAATATTTTGCACCGGTTCTTGGGCATGAACTTCTGCGTCGTGTTGATCTGTTTCGTGATCAACCTGAGCATCCCCATGCTCAGGAGGAATATTTCAAAATCTCGATTGGTGCTCTTTCCCCACTCTATACGCCGATTAAAGCGGAAAAATGGAAGCGTCTTACCTTTTTGTATACAACGGGGGCACATTTGATGCATGCCGCTACGTTATCCGAGCTTGTTGTTAGAAATGAAGAACGTACAATTTTATGGCGTACCTTACGTGAACGGGCCGAGGAAGGATTCAAGAAAGTGGACGAGAATTATTCATTGCAATTGGACGACCAGATGAAAGCATTTTTGGGAATGTTCCGAGAAGATGAAAGTTCTTATACAATAAACTGAATATCATTGTTTATTCGTAATCCTTGTGTATAGTGGAAGTAGGCGAAAAGTCAAGCAGGGAGAACCTCTTTCCTGTACGATATAGATACAACAACAGACAATAATTTTTAATTACTCTCCTCCTTATTTGAAACAAGACCTGGCTCGGCGTGCCAGGTCTTGTTAATTGAATCTCGTAACAGTTTTATAGTGGTCAATTAACAAAGTTCATCAGAAGTTTCGATGAAGAATCCTCTTTTAATCTTAATCCGGTGCTAATTTTCAGGATTATTGGTTGTTGTTTGTACATAATGATTAAAAAATTGGTAAAATCGTAGACAGAATAAGTGAGTTCAAAGATTAAGGAGTTTCTGATGAATCTGATAATCAAAAATGGGACACTTATCACTGATTCGGAGCAATTTAAGGCTGATATCTTTATACAAGACGGAAGAATCAAGCAAGTTGGTCTGGATATGGCGGTGCCTTCTGATACCGAGATCGTTGATGCTGATGGACTGTTGGTCATGCCGGGGGGGGTGGATGTTCATACGCATCTGGAGCTGCCAATGTTTAATACGGTTTCATCTGATGACCATTATACAGGCCATAAGGCGGCTGCTTTTGGCGGTACAACCACAGTGATGGATTTTATCTCACAGGATGATCCAGATTTAATTCGATGCGTGGATTTATGGCATAAAAAAGCTGATTCGAAGGCCGCAGTTGATTATAGTTTTCACATAAATATCACTCAATTTTCTTCTAAAATTTTGTTGCAGATTCCTGAACTTGTGGACGAGGGAATCACCTCGGTAAAGATGTTCACCGCCTATAACAATCGTTTACGATTGGGGGATGGCGAAATCTTTCAGGTGATGCGGGTTTGTCGTGAGGCAGGAATCCTGCCAATGGTTCATGCAGAAAATGGAGATGTAATTGAGGTGCTGGTTGCTGAAGCTCTGGCAACAGGCAATACTGGACCTGTATGGCATGCACGTACAAGACCCGCCTGGGGAGCCGTTGAAAGTGTGTTAAGGGCAATCGCGCTTGCTGTTCAAGCTGACTCACCTCTGTATGTTGTCCATATGAATACTGCTGGCGGTGTAGAGCAATTAAAGTTAGCACGGGGAAAAGGATACCCTGTTTTTGGGGAGACATGTCCACCTTATTTGTTCTTCTCCGAAGATGATTTGGCAAAGGAAGATGGTGCAAAATGGATATGTTCTCCACCAATGCGTTCCAAGGCTGATAATGACGGTGTCTGGCAGGGATTAATTGATGGAACGTTACAAACAATAGGTACAGACCACTGCCCCTTCTTCTATGATGGTACGCGTGGCATTCAATATGAAGGAAAAACTGTAAAGATTCCTGGGAAAGAACTGGGCAAAGATAATTTTACAAAAATACCCAATGGACTTCCAGGCATTGGAGATCGGCTGCCGGTGATGTGGACGCAGGGAGTTGGGACGGGCCGGTTAACACCCCAGCAATTTGTTGCATTGAACTGTACAAATCCAGCAAAGTTATTTGGAATATATCCTCAGAAAGGCTGTCTGTTACCGGGGACTGATGCTGATATTGTTCTATGGGATTCTGAGAAAGAAGTGGAATATGGTGTTAAGCTCGCTCATCATCGGACGGATTATAACCTTTATGAGGGGTGGAAATTGAAAGGAATGCCCGTTCAGGTGTTCTTGAGAGGAAAAATGATTGTGGACCATGGTCGCTGGCTTGGCAGGCGGGGAATGGGGAAATTCTTAAAACGGAAGGTTTTTCATCCTTATGGCTTTGGATAATTGGGTAGAATGAGGCGATGTTTTTAAACTTTCTTCCTATTGCCTTTTTGGTGATAGCCGCAATTATAATTTTTATTGTGGATAAGTTTCGCCCCTCTATAGGTGGAGCATGGATTAGTGCTTTATTGGGTTCGCTTTTCTCTTTAGGTACAATACTTGTGTTTCGCTGGTATCCTCCGCCAGAATTGGTGATTGAGAACTGGTTGGAATTTAATTCGATTTCATTCCCGCTCGCATTTGGATTTGATTCAATATCCTGGATATTTGCTTTTTGTGTCATTGTTGTATTGACAGGTATTTTCTTGACTGTACCAATTCGATTAACAGTATCCAATGATCCGAAGGCCTGGATTCTGGATATTATTCTTACAGCTGCGGCGCTGTTGTCAGTCCTGGCCCAAACCCCTATTACCCTGATTCTGGTTTGGACAATGATTGATATTTTGGAAGTGGTTGTCCTGGTAATATACTCTTCAGAAACTGCCATCAGCCGACAGGCCGTTATTTCTTTGGCTGCCAGAATTGTGGGAACCTGGGTGTTATTATGGGCAATGTTTTACAGCCAGTTTCAGGGTAGTGGACAAATAGATTTCACAAGAATTCCAACCGAATATGGGTTAATGCTATTGCTTGCTGTGGCTTTACGTTTGGGAATTATTCCAATATTCATTCCTTTTTCGAGAGAAATTCCTGTGAGGAGAGAATTGGGGACTGTCCTGCGTTTTATTGTCCCCGTTTCAAGTTTAACGTTACTTTCGCGACTATCAGATCTTATAATTCCCAGTGAGTGGGCCATATTGCTCTCTGTTGTGGCTTTACTTGCTTCTATATTTGGCAGTATCATGTTTTTTCTCTCCAGTTCTGAATTAACTGGGCGATCCTATTGGCTGGTAGCGTTGGCAGGCATGGCAATTGTCAGCGTTGTACGTGGCAGGGCAGAAGCAGGTTTATCCTGGACAGTAGCTCTTATTTTATTGGGCAGTTTTCTCTCTCTCCATTCTTATCGGAAGAGAAGCTATCTATGGTTAATGATAATTGGATTTCTGGGAATTACAGGATTGCCATTTTCACCGGTAGCAAGCGGTTGGTCAGGCCTAATTGTTTTTCCTTTCAATTTGCTTGATATTCTTTACATGGTCGTCCATATCGTTCTGCTCATTGGATTTATGAAACATGCTTTCCGAATCGAGGAGCCTCCAGAATTGGCTGAGCGATGGATGCTGATTCTTTATCCGTTAGGATTGGGTATTTTGATAGCGGCACAGTGGTTTATCAGTATAGATACACTTCTCTCCAGTATCAATAACCAGGTGTGGTGGGCTTCACTTATTACAACTGGTGTTGCCTTGGTAATTTCAGCACTGATTTTCCGAATCCAACCGAAGTTCATGGGAAAAGGTGATTATCCAGGAATAGATCAGTTTCCGGGCACTTCCTCGCGTTTCTGGATATATCGTCCGCTAGAACAATTATTTTTCATGCTGCAATCTTTCATCTTGATGGTTACAAATTTGCTGGAGGGTGAAGGCGGCGTTTTTTGGGCCTTTCTGCTATTTATTATGGTGCTTACGTTGATCGGCGTTGGGACCGGTGGAGCACTATGAATGGGTTGACAGGGTCTAATCTTGCAATTTTGGGGATCATAGGTGCCTCTTTGATATTGTTATTGACAGAAAATTGGCGGTTCTATCTGGTAGCTTTGGCTATTCAATATCTGGCTGTTTTTTGGTTAATCTCTTTTGAATGGAATTTCGGTTTGGCTGCTGTGAAATTGGTTGTAGGTTTGATGGCCGCTGCAATCTTGGGTGCTTCACATCCTGAAACGGATTTATCTTATAAACATGGAAAAGGCGGCAATGCCGGTATGTTGTTTCGTTTTCTAACGGCAATAGAAATCTGGTTGATGATCTATGCCTTTTCCCCTTCAGTAGCTGCCTGGTTAGGCTTGAGCAACACAGCGGTGTTTGGTGGTTTCCTTCTTGCTGGGATGGGTATCTTACAGATTGGGCTGGGTTCTGGTCGCATTCGTCCTATCGTTGGGCTATTATCCTGCATGTCCGGGTTTGAAATTATCTATGCTTCTTTATCTTCCTCTGTGCTGGTGACAGGATTATTGGCATTGGTGAACCTGAGTCTCGCAATTATTGGCAGCTATTGGATGAGTTTTCCAAATGAGGAGGTTCGTGAATGAGTGCAGCGATCATTTGGATTTTTATTCCGCTGTTTTTTTCAATCCTCATCTGGTTTTTACGTCATTATTCGAAATCCATGATGTATATTGGCGCTGCTTTTTCAATTCTCATCACGCTTTCTGCCTTTTTCCTAAAAGTAGATTACACGTACTTGATTGGGAATGTTCCATTTAAAATTTCACCAGAAATGAACTTTTTAGGAAGATCACTAATCATTACTGATTCAGATCGAGCAATAGTGTTCCTTCTTTATCTGTTGACGACGTTCTGGCTGCTTTTGGGTGCTGTTTTCGATTCATTGCCGTCTTATGCAGCCTATGCGCTTGGTATCGTATCCTTTCTCATTGCATCCTTAGCGGTAGAACCATTTTTGTTTTCGGCTTTGTTCATTATCTTAGCTGTATTTATCAGTGTCCCAATGTTGATAAGAATGCCAAAGAAAACAGGAAGAGGCGAGGTTTTCTACCTGACGTTTATGACCCTGGCCGTTCCATTTTTACTATTCGCTTCCTGGTCAGCTTCAAGTGTTGAGTCCAGTGTAATGGACGTGGGCCTTATTCAAAAAACCACGATTTTATTTGTGATTGGTTTTTCTTTATTGCTAAGTGCTTTCCCTTTTTTCATATGGATTCCTAAACTCGCAGAGCAATATCGTCCAGCACGGGTCTATTTTCTTTTGAGCGTTCTACCTGTTGGGTGTTTTTTAATATTTTCAAAATTTTTAATCATATACCCGTGGCTTCGAAATGCAGAATTCTTTTCAGACGCATTGAATTTTTCTGGTCTTCTACTGATTGTTTTCGGGGGTGTTCTGGCTGCTTTCCAAAATGACGCGGGGCGGATGATGGGATTTGGTGTGGTTCTTGAAAACGGTTTTCTGTTCCTTGCACTCGGTTTCGGTATTGAGCCAGGGCTGCAATATCTGGCGATTCTCATTTTTTCGAGGTTAATGGGACTTGGAGTTTGGGGAATTTCAACAACGATATATGGATATCATCGCGATGGGTTTTCTCTCAATCAGATGAAAAACCTGATGTGGGAATATCCTTTTGTGTCGGCAGGTCTTCTAGTTGCTTTCTTTTCGATTGGTGGGATGCCCCTTTTCGGCGGTTTTCCTGCCAAGGCTCTTGTGATTCAGAAAATTGTTACACAAAGAGCATTCATGGATGTCTTTTGGATATTGCTGGGTGAGATAAGCTTTATCGTGGGAGGATTACGTTTAATGAGCGCAATTATTGGTGAGGCAAAGGGAGAAAAAATTATAGTGAAGGAAAGTTGGTTAGAACTCATCTTTCTTCTTTTGGGTGTGTTAGGATTGTTTATACTTGGGATATTCCCATCATTTAGCTTTGATTTATTGTTACAATTTTTTAACAAGGTTGGGTATCTTCAATTTTAATGAAGGAATGAACAATGGAAATTGATCAGATTGTAAAACGGTTAGAATGGCTTGATAACGAACGGCGGCGTGATAAAGACACAATTGCAATGTTGCAGGAGTTAATGGAAGGCTATCAGAGAGAACTTCCTGCTTTGCAGCAGCAATTAGGAACTGTGTCAGGTGAATTCGCACAAATGAAGGCGCAAATGGACCGGTTTGACCAGATTGAAAGGCAAGTATCGGAACTTGAAGTGGTGATCCACCGAAAAATCGAAGAATCGCAGGCAAGATTTAGCACCAATATTTCCAGCGTTGAAAAAGGAGTTCTATCTGATTTGGAGGAAATACGATTAGGTGTGGGTGAGGTAAAACAGAAATTCACAGAAATAAACGATGTGAAAGAAGCGATTAAAACATGTGAGTTAGAGGATCATCGTTTAGTCTCGATGATTCAAGAGTTGGAACAAAAGGTTGAATCGAGAGAACGAGATGATGAAACCTACATTAGAACCGTTCGTATGCTCGAGGAAGGAAGACGCCAAGATGTGAAGCGGTTGATTGATCTTCAGGCTGAATCGAATTTGTTTCGCAAGCGTTTAGATGAACAACGTGGAAAATTAGATTTGTGGGCAGAGAATTTACATAAATATGACCAGCGATTGACGGATCTAAAAAATAGTGAGAAGGAACGAAAACAGGAACAGATTTCATTTTTCGAAAGACAAACGCTGAAAGCAGTTGATCAGGCGAGGGAATGGAAAGATGTGAACACACAATTTTCTAATTACCAAAAAAAATTTGCTGAATTCGAAGCGAAAATGGCATCCCTCTCCGTTGTTAGCCAAACCCTGGATAAATCTCAAGAGACCTTCGACGCGGTAAATGAGCATCTCGAAAGACGTATTCATGAATTAACCGAAATGCAGCGATTAACAACTGAACGGTTGCGACAGGATATGGAAGTGTTTCTCTCAGATGATCAAAAACGGTGGGCGAATTTCCTGCTTCAAGAAGAAGAGCGGCAAACAGAAATTTCTAAGGGGATTAATAGCTTTGATGAAAGGCTTGCAGATATAGAAATTCAAGGGGCACAACTTAATGATGGTTTAAAAAATCTGAAAGATGGAAAACGTGAGCATCTTAAAAAGTTATCTTCGTTGTTGAAGCAATGGTTAGAATGAGTAGTCAGGATTCAAACTTTTATTAAACACAATCTTGACAATGAAATGCATGCAATGTATAATCATCTG
>CAZQSG010000102.1:0-8032 GCA_964595925.1 uncultured Anaerolineaceae bacterium
TCTCCATCGTTTTCAATCTCGGGCAATAGCAAAGGAATTTCAATTTCTACAGTTCGCTCAGCCATCTTATCTCTCCAGTTATTGTGAAAAAATCAATCATGCTGGATATGATCCAGGCTGCGTTGGAATATATCAGCAACATGGGCATCATCAAGCGTATAGAACATCTGCCGCCCCTGCCGGCGGGCACGCACAAGGCGCATTTGACGCAGCGTACGCATCTGGTGTGAAACGGCTGATTCACTGATTCCGACAATATCTGCCAATGTGCTGACATTAGCTTCGTTCTCTAACAGAGCAGCGATAATCCGCACCCTGCTGGGGTCGCTCAATGCACTGAAGAATTCAGCCAGCTGAAAAGATACAATTTTATCAAGATAAGGAGGCATAATTAATCCTTTCATATGAATATATGAGCATATATTCATATGTTACACCTAAATCTATTCCTCTGTCAAGGGCAGTTGCTTTCGGAAAGGATCCTTTTACTATAACTCCCAGTCTCTTCTTCATACGCATTTCACTTGATTCACTCAAATTCGTTGCTGCAAACCAATCTGCAAGGTTTATAATTAATTATTCCAATACAAAAGCACAACTCAACCACACTTACACCTGTTAGATCACTTTTCGGAGGTTCATATGATTGCATTTGGCCCAATCCCCTCTCGCAGATTAGGTTTCAGCCTCGGAATCAAGAACATCCCCATGAAGCACTGTTCCTATTCCTGCACCTATTGCCAGGTAGGACGCACCCGTCCTCTGGAAATTCACCGTCAGGCTTTTTACCCGCTGGAAGAGATCGTTGCCGCGGTAAAACAAAAAGTGGATGAATCACAACGCATCGGCCAAACAATCGATTATCTCAGTTTTGTACCCGATGGGGAACCGACTTTGGATATCAACTTTGAAGCTGAAATAGATGCCCTTCACCAATTTGGCATCCCCATTGCTGTGATATGTAATGCCACCCAGATTAATGATCCTGCTGTAATTCGAGCGCTTAACAAAGCCGATTGGGTTTCCTTGAAAGTGGACAGCATCATCGAACCCATCTGGCGCAAAATAAATCGACCGCATAAGAAATTAAATCTACAGGCTATACTGAGCGGGATTCACACCTTCAGCCAGCAATATACAGGAACGTTCGTTACAGAAACGATGTTGGTGAACGGTGTTAATGATTCAGAAGATGCGATCCGCCCCCTTGCTGATCGTCTGAGTGAGTTGCAGCCCGCCATCGCTTACCTCTCGATTCCTATACGTCCCCCCGCAGAGTCAGAAGTGCAAGCCCCGGATCACGAGGTGCTCCAACAAGCCTATCACATTGTGGCTGAAAAAGTGCCAACGGTTGAGAGCCTCTTTGATGAAGAAGAAAATCAATTTGTCTCCACCGGCAATTTGAAAGAAGACCTGCTCAGTATCACTGCCGTTCACCCAATGCGAGAACTTGCTCTCCGCAAAATGGTGCAGGATTCCAACGGGGATTGGCAGATCGTAGAAGAACTGATCAAAGCCCAGAGAATTAAACGAATACTCTATCGAGATGAAATATTCTATCTACGAAAATAATACCTGGTGCAGCATCATTATTACTATGCACCAAAATGTTTCGCATTCTTTTTATCGAGAGACAACGTCAGATTTCCGAAAACCGCCTGAAAGGATTAATCACTTGGAAAATGGCAGGCAACGAAATGCCCGCCTGCATGCTCAACCAGTTTTGGCCGCACTTCTTCACAAATTTTTTGAGCTATGGGACATCGAGTATGAAATTGACATCCTGAAGGAGGATTCATCGGTGAAGGGACTTCTCCTTCCAGAATAATCCGTTTCCGCTTCTCTTCAACAAATGGATCTGGAATAGGCACGGCAGAGAGCAAAGCCTTTGTATAAGGGTGCAGCGGATGATGATAAAACTCATTCCGATCAGCAAGCTCTACAATCACCCCCAGATACATAGAAGCAACACGATCACAAATATGGCGCACCATTGAAAGGTCGTGCGCAATAAACAGATAGGTCAAATCGAATTGCTGTTGCAAATCTTCTAAGAGGTTGACAATTTGCGCCTGAATAGACACATCCAATGCGGAAATTGGCTCATCACATACTACTAGTTCTGGATTCAGCGCTAATGCACGCGCTACGCCGATCCGCTGCCGCTGCCCGCCAGAGAACTCATGAGGATAACGGCTAACCATAGACGGACTTAATTTTACTATCTCTAACAGATGACGAACTTCCTCTTCAATTTCTTTTCGACTGCTGCCTTCGTTGTAAACCCAAAGCGGATCGCTGACAATTTCTCCGACAGTCATCCGTGGATTGAGACAGGCATAAGGATCTTGAAAAATCATTTGCATTTTTCGACGCACAGCGCGCAGCTCTTCTCGTTTCAACTTTGTAATATCTACATCTTGAAAATAAACTGATCCAGAAGTAGGTTTGTAAAGCTGCAAAATGGTACGTCCGGTTGTAGATTTGCCACAACCCGATTCGCCGACCAACCCAAATGTTTCTCCTTTATGCAGATCAAAGGATACCCCATCAACTGCATGGATTACACCGCGTTGTTGTTTTAGCAAACTACCATAGGTAACATAAAAATGCTTTACTAAATTCTCTACTCGAAGCAGAATATTTTCTTCGTTTGCCATTATCTTTCTCTCCCGGTTTGTGGATCAACCCAACAGGCTACCCTATGCGTTGAATTGATTGGTTGCAACGTAGGGTTTTCTTGCCAGCAGCGATCCACCACATAAGTACACCGATAGGCAAAAGGACAAAAAGTTGGTTTCTGGATCAAAATAGGAGGCAATCCATCAATGGATACCAGGCGTTTGGGTTGATCTTCATCCATTCGCGGCAAGCTCCCTAATAATCCAATAGTATAAGGATGTTGTGGGTTTTTATAAAGTTCTTTGACGGGAGCTTCTTCAATAAAATACCCCCCATACATTACAATCACTCTTTGTGCCAGATTCGCAATAATTCCAAGGTCATGTGTGATCCAAATGACTGCCATTCCAATTTCGTCCCGCAGTCTTTTCACAAGCTCAATAATTTGCGCCTGAATGGTGACATCCAAAGCCGTAGTGGGCTCATCTGCTATCAGAATCTTCGGATCGCAGGCTAAAGCCATCGCAATCATAGCTCGTTGACGCATACCACCAGAAAATTGATGCGGATACTCGCCAATTCTTTCTTCCGCGCCAGGGATGCCAACCAACCCCAACAACTCAATTGCGCGTTTTTTCGCTTGCGATTTAGACATATTCATATGTGTTTCTAACGACTCCGTGATCTGCCTGCCAATGGTCAGCAAAGGATTCAGTGCGGTCATCGAATCCTGGAAAATCATACTGATCTGCGCCCCGCGCACCTTTCGAATTTCTTCCTTACTCATCTGAAGCAAATCCGTCCCTTCAAAGTGCGCCGTACCCGCGACGATTTTTCCAGGAGGTGAATCAACCAATCGAAGTACAGAAAGCATAGTAACGCTTTTTCCACAGCCGCTTTCACCTACGATTCCTACAATCTCACCATCATTCAATGAGAAAGAAACACCATTGACTGCATAAATTAATCCCTCTGGAGTCTTAAATTGGGTTTCGATTCCTTTTACATCAAGCAATTTAGCAGTCATGGATATAATTCTTCCTTGTATTCTAAAAAGTCATAGTGTTTTGGAATTTATCAAATATTCCAAAATATTTTTGCTTTTATTAGTGTCCTTCATCCTTTTAAAAGGTTTCGGTCAACTACTTTTTTAACTCCTGGGGTTGTTTTCAACCCCAGGAGTTTTGAAACATTAATATTATGGGCGATAGTTCTCAACGTCTTTAGTAATGTAGACTGTGGACATCAGGGAACCGATACTTTCAAAGTTGGGCCAGTGAATGGCAGCAACACCAACATTGTCAGGTTCAAGTTCAACACCTGCCAAATATGGCTTGTAGATCTGTCCTGGTGTCTGGTGATAAATAAAGACACCACCCACATCTTTTACCAAAATGGCTTCAGCATCCTTGAACATCTGCGTGCGGACTTCCGTATCACCTGTATACGATGAAGCCTCGGCAATCAAACTATCAAATTCTTCATTCAGCCATGCATGACGACCTGATGATGTCCAGATTCCGAGCATGTTAGAGGGATCCAGGTAATCAAACCCATAGGAAACCATATAGAATGGCAATGTGTGAGCATTCATAGCATCCATGAAGAGCTTAGATTCTTTATTAGATACCTCAACCTGGATTCCAAGGTTTTCGGTGAGCATTGCAGCCACAGCAGCGCCGACAGCCTGATTGAAATCATTCTCACTTCTCAACCAGAGTTCAAGTTTCGGGAAATCAGCCCCTGATGCATAACCAGCTTCAGCCAGCAGCGCTTTTGCCGCTTCCGGATCAAACTGATTGACATCATAAGTTTTATAGGTCTCGGAATCCGCTGCGGGGAATCCGGGCATCAGGAATGAATAGGCGGCTATACCCTGAACACCAACGATATTGGTAGCAATAGATTCACGGTCAATAGCCATTGAAAATGCCTGACGGACTTTCAAATCATCAAAAGGTGGGGCATATGTGTTAAAGCCCAGATAGTAAGTGCGGAAGTCGCCAAATCCGGCATGGTACTGAGCTCTCAGGTCATCATCATTGAAGATTAACTGAATATCAGCTGGGGTAAACATGCCTGTTTGATCAATTTCATTGTTTCGATAAGCTGCAAATTCTGATCCGGGTTCAGCGAAAATGACCGTCAAACCTTCAACATAGGGTTTCAAGTTCCCTGTATAATCCAGGTTTGGGCCAAAAACAATTTGCTTACCCTTTGTCCATTCCACCAGTTTCCAGGGGGTGGATGAAACAGATGTTTCAGGTGTGTTGTTATAATATTCGCCATGTGCTTCAAAAGCGACTTTGCTCATCGGACGAACATACAGAGCCTTTGAAAGGAAGTAAGGAGCAGGGGCCGTTAATGTAAATTCAACAGTATAGTCATCAATTTTTTTGACGCCAATATCATCAAGAGGAACCTCTCCAGCAACCGCCTCATTCCAGTTTTTGATATCGCCCCAGAACCAGGTAAAATCCCAGGCATGTTCGGGATCCGCGCCATATTGGAAACTGAACACGACATCATCGGCCAGAACAGGATTACCATCGCTCCAGTAGAGATCAGGATTCATATGGAATGTCCAGACTGTACCATCTTCATTCTGCTCCCAACTCAGCGCACCAGCGGGAAGAATTTCGAAGTTCTTGTTCAACCGAACAAAGGGCGTTGTGAGAATGTCTACGTTTGAATTACCGCGTTTATACACACTGACAAAAAAGTCAGTAGTAACACCCTCGATACCCATGATTGTAAGGTGCTGTTGCTCTGGTGGAGCAGCATCATCTGGGAGGACAACCCCAAAAGCGTTTACATATCCAGCTTCAACCTCTGGTTCAGGTTCTTCAGTTGCAACAACTTCCTCTGCTTCTTCGGCTTCTTCTACTTCTTCCTCAGCATATGGGGTATATGTTGGAGGAATTGGCATAGATGTGGAAGTAGGTACTACCTCTTTTTCTGGAGGGGTTGTAGTCTTGCAAGCACTCAAGACCATTCCAAATGTCATGACAATGGAAATGAGAGCCAGCATAAGGCGCTTATTTTTTTTAGACATTACTTTTCTCCTATAGATTATTATCAAAATATTTGAGGGGAATTTATATGAACATTAGAAGCAAGTTTTTTCACTCACACAAATTCACCATAAATAAATTACTCAACAGATATTTGATACAAATTATTGGCTTATTCATAAATCATATAGAATTTTATTTTCTTATTTTAATTCCTCCTTTATTCTTCTAATTACCGGGCTACTTGTTATACATGGTTGGATCAATTGCATCTCGTATTCCATCGCCCAAGAAATTAAAACTCAGCATGGCAAGCGCAATTGTGATCGTCGGGAATATACCCATATGCCAGTATACATTGAGATAGCCCATACTCATACCAACCATTTTTCCCCAGCTCGGGAGAGGATCATTAATCCCAACTCCTAAGAAACTTAGCCCTGCTTCGGCAAAGATCGCACTTGGAATACCAAGCGCAAACATGATAATTAATGGCGGTAAAGCGTTTGGTAAAATGTGCCGGACAATAATCCGCCAATCCGTTGATCCATAAGAATTTGCAGCGACAATATACTCTCGTTCACGTAAGGAAATAAATTGAGCTCTTGTCAATCGGCATACTTCAATCCAACTGGTAACACTGATCGCCAGGATGACGTTGAAAACACCGGTTCCGAGAATACTCATCAAGAAGATAGCAAAGAGGAAACTTGGAAAGGCGGTCATAATTTCAATCACACGGGTCACTACGAGATCGACCCAGCCACCACGCAGTCCGGCTATAGCACCAAGTGGAACACCAACCGCGAAAGCAAAAAATTGAACCGAGAATCCAACTAATAAAGAAATTCGAGAACCGTAAATGATACGGCTTAACAGGTCTCTTCCAATTTGGTCCGTTCCCAGCCAATGTTCGGTACTGGGAAATTGAAGTGTCTCAGCTAAAACTGATTTTTCATAAGGGAAGGGTGCCAAAATTTCAGCAAACAAGGCAAACACTAAAAAAATGCTGACAATCACTAATCCGAAGATTGCCAATCGATTTTTGAAGAAATTTCGTAACGCATCACGCCACAAAGAGCGTTCTTTAATCTCTTGAACGGGTGAATTGGTTGATGGTGTAGCCATTAATTACCTCCGCCTGTTAAATGGACGCGTGGATCTACGACAGTGTAAAGAATATCAGTGAGAAGATAAGTTATCCCCCAAAGAAGAACAGCCAGTAACATTGTAGCCATAATCATTGGGTAATCGCGGTTATAGGTGCTGGTAATAAAATATCGTCCCAACCCTGGAATACGAAAAGTTGACTCGATAAAGATTGAACCAGTAGCAATGTTTGGAATTTGCGGGCCTAAAACTGTAATTAAGGGTAACAGAGCATTTTTGAAAACATGCCGTAAAACAATAACCTTTTCTTTCAATCCTTTTGCTCTTGCGGTGCGAACATAATCTGAATGAAGAGCCTCAATCATATTTACCCTAGTATAACGAGCTACCAATGCCATCGGGGCAAGAGAATAGGCGATAACCGGTAAAACAAAGTGAATGGGTTCCCCCCACCCTCCCGTAGGAAACCAGTGCAATGTAACCGCGAATATTAAGATCAACCAGATTGCGATTACCCAGTTGGGAAGGATGAATCCAAAAGTAGCAACTGATGTAACCAAATAGTCCACCCATGTATTCTGGTTGAAGGCCGCCAATATTCCTAATATCAATCCAAGACTGTATGACACAGAAATAGTGACAACTGCCATTTGCAGGGTCACCGGCCACACACGAGCAATCAAACCTGTCACAGTTTCGGTCGGGCTTTGAAATGGTATCCCGAAATCAAAATGGACGGCAGCCCACATATATCGCAGGTATTGTTCCCAAAGCGGCTTGTCCAGGCCGTATTTACGCAGTATATTTGCTTTTGCTTCAGGAGGCAGGGGTTGTTTTTCTTCATCAAACGGGCCGCCTGGTACTGAGTGCATCAGAAGAAAAGTAAGTATTGAGACAATGACAAATGAAAAAACTAACCAGAACAACCGTTTTAATATGTAACGACCCATAATACTCCTTAAATTGGCTTTGTAATCACATAGAGAAGTTCAAAGAAAGGAGAACTTCGATTTCTCTGATGAATTCAATAAAAATACGAAAATATTAGACTACTGAAAGGCCTGGTTGGTGCATACTCGCGCTAATTGACCGCAATAATTTTTGCTTTCAAAATAAAATATTTATTTATCTGGTCGGCGTGAAATAAAAGGGAGGGGCGAAATCATTCCTCAATGATATCGTTTTCATTTTTTCAGTATATCAATATTAAACATTCAAGTCAACCATAATATTATGACTAGTTACAGTAACTAAGAATCTTCTTAGATTGGCAAGCTTACATGTCC
>CAZQSG010000103.1:0-8030 GCA_964595925.1 uncultured Anaerolineaceae bacterium
TATAGTGGCATAGTTATTACTATTTATGATACGATACATTATAAGAAAGCCTCATTTAGGTTTTAGTTCGTGAGGGAAATATGGAGAGAATTAAACGAAGTTGGGCGTTGACCAAAGCCAGTCTGGAAGTTTTGGGAAAAGATAAGGAATTAATGATTTTTCCTATCCTTTCTTCAATCGCTCTTCTGATGGTAACAGCAACGTTTTTATTCCCGATGCTGGTCGGCAGTTTGCTTGACAATGTTGTTGAAAGTGGAATTCCTTTTTTTGGTTACATTGTGTTGTTTTTATTTTATATCGTGCAATATACTGTGATGTATTTCTTCAACACTGCTCTGGTGGGGGCTGCCCTGATTCGATTACGGGGCGGCGATCCAACTGTGAAGGATGGTTTGAAAGTTGCATTGCAGCGGAGCAAACAGATATTGGGGTGGGCCGTGATCTCGGCGACAGTCGGCATGATTCTCAGGATGGTCTCGGATAGTTCAAAAAGAAAAGGGAAGGGGATAAGCCAAATCATTTCCTCAATTTTAGGTGCCGCATGGGGTGTGGTTACCTTCCTTGTGGTTCCTGTCCTGGCTGCAGAAGGATTGGGACCGATTGAAGCATTAAAACGGAGCTGGAAATTATTAAAGAGCTCCTGGGGGGAACAAATAGCAGGTACATTTTCCATTGGAACTGTCTTTGGATTGATTGGTTTTATACTTTCTCTGATATTAATTGGCGCTGGCGTTGGGCTTTCCTTATGGTTAGAAAGCTGGGTGCCTGGTGTTTTGTTTGGTGCGCTATTCATTTTTATGATTGTGTCCTTGAGTTTACTAAATTCTACATTAACTGGTATCTTCTCGGCTGCTGTGTATGTTTATGCGGCAGAAGGTCATGTAGGTTTGTTTGATGAAGAGATCATACGTGGTGCAATTCGACAATAAGATTTAAAGCAGGCATAATTGTCAAAATATTGAAAGTCATTCGTTTTTTCAATTTATTTCTAATAGAATATTGTAAAGTGAACTGGAATTTGTTATCTTTTAACTATTGATGAAAGAGTTATTCGTTTTGAGGAGAAAAAAATGCCTACCTGGTTACTCATTGTAATTTTACTAATTGTTATTGCTATTATCATCTGGATTCTGGTTTCTGGAAACCCAGATGAGGAAAAGGCTGCTGTTGATACATTAGTTGAACCCGCGACTGAAGAACCGCTGGTTGCAGCGGTTGAGCCCGATGCAGCTGCTTTTACGGAAGAAGTCGTTGAAACGGTGGAACCAGACGATTTGAAAAAGATTGAAGGCATTGGCCCTAAAATTTCAGGTGTGTTGGGCGAGAAAGGGATTCTGACTTTTTCACAGCTTGCGAAAGCCACAGAAAGTGAGTTAAAGGAAATTTTGGTAAATGCGAAAATCCGTATTGCCAATCCAACAACCTGGTCGGAGCAGGCGACGCTGGCAGCGGATGGGAAATGGGAAGAACTCGAACAATTGCAGGATGAATTGAAAGGTGGTCGAAGGGCCTAGTAATTCTTCTAGATATTCCGATCGTTTTTGTAATAGAAGTAAAGAATGAGACTTTGCCCGGTAGGGCAAAGTCTCATTCTTAGGTTAATCTCAATTTAAAGCTTCTAATTGTTCGTGCAGCTTTGCAGCTGTTTCTTGGAAGGAAGCAAGTTTTTCGCGTTCATTAGCAACGACTTGAGCGGGAGCTTTTTGGGTAAAGGGACTGCTGAGAAGTTTCTCCAGCCGCTCGATATGTGAGGTTGCTCTCTTGAGTTCCTTTTGCAGACGTTCTTTTTCGGCTGCCGTGTCTACCATACCCATCAAAGGCAGGTAGATCGCAATGCCAGCTGTAACGGTCGAAATGGCATCCTGTGGTGGTTCGGGCAGGGTTTCGATGATCTTGACGTTTTCTACGTCCAGGTTCGCAAGGCGGGCAATACTGGTGGTCTGGGGTTGAATAGTATTGAAGAAGTCCCCTGCCACGATGATGGCAGGAATCTTTTTGCCAGACTGAATTTTCTTTTCGGCGCGAATATTTCGGATGGCACGCACAACTTCCTGCACCTGTTCAAATTTGGCAATTTTATCAGTCTCCCAGCCCTCAAGAGGCATGGCTTCAGGCCATCTGGCAATAATCAGAGCGTCTTCCCATTCACCATGTTTGGGATTCAATTCAAGAGAGTGTTCTTTTGCAGCATCTTTCAGGTGCTGCCAGAGTTCTTCGGTAACGAAGGGGGTATAAGGATGCAGCAAACGAAGACAGTTATCAAACACACGGGTCAGTGTGTAAGCAGTATAAAAGGCACGGTCACCACCCTCTGAGAGCTGTAATTTCGCAATTTCAAGATACCAGTCAGCAAAGTCACCCCACAAGAAGTCATAAATTTGCCGGCCGGCTTCGCCGAAGAGATAGTTTCCGAAGAGACGTTCCACAGAGCTGATAACCTCGTTCATCTTTGCCCAAATCCAGGAATCAGCCAGTGTGTATTGGGGCGCGGCTTCTGCTTTTCTAGGGGCTTTCTCCAATGATCCGATGATAAATCGGGCCATATTCCACACTTTGTTGGCAAAGTTACGGTTTCCCTCCACTTTTTTGAGGCTGAGATTCATGTCGTTACCTGGGGTTGAGCCCACGAGGAGGGTAAAGCGCAGAGCATCAGTACCAAATTCATCCATTGTGATCAAGGGGTCAACCACATTACCCTTTGACTTGCTCATTTTCTGCCCGTGTTCATCACGGATGAGTCCGTGCAGGTAGATGGTATGGAAGGGAACTTCATTCGTAAACCAAAGCCCATCCATCATCATACGCGCCACCCAGAAGAAGAGGATGTCATAACCGGTTTCCAGCACTGAAGTGGGGTAGAAATATTTCAGGTCAGGAGTTTCTTCTGGCCAGCCCAGGGTTGAGAAAGGCCACAAACCGGAGGAGAACCAGGTATCGAGAACATCGGGGTCCTGCTGCAATTTCTTGCTGCCACAGTGCGCACATTCGGTGGGGTCTTCTCGAGCAATGGTCTGTTTGCCGCAGTCATCACAATACCATACAGGAATTCGGTGACCCCACCATAATTGGCGGCTGATGCACCAGTCTAGAATGTTTTCCATCCAGTTGAAGTATACTTTTTCGAAACGTTCAGGTATGATCTTTGTGCGTCCATCACGTACAGCAGCTATGGCCTTTTCGGCGAGGGGTTTAATGTTTACGAACCATTGGGTGGAAATGAGTGGTTCGATAATTTCACCACCGCGTTGTGAACGCGGAACCTGATGCGTATAAGGTTCTTCTTTGATGACCAGCCCTGCTTCTTTCATGTCGGCCCAAATCCTTTTACGGCATTCAAAGCGGTCCATGCCTTCATAGATGCCGCCATTTTCATTGATGGTGGCTTTTTTGGTCATCATGTTGATAAATTCAAGGTTGTGGCGGCTGCCAATTTCGTAGTCATTGGGATCATGCCCGGGGGTTACCTTGAGGGCGCCTGTGCCGAATTCGCGATCCACATAATCATCTGCGATCACAGGAATTTCACGATTGAGCATGGGTACTAGTACTTTTTTGCCGATATATTTCTGATAGCGGGGATCTTCTGGATGCACCGCAACACCCGAATCACCAAGAATGGTCTCAGGACGGGTTGTTGCTACAGGGAGGTAATCACCCGAACCATCAGCCAGCATATATCGAAAATGATACATAAAACCAGACTCTTCGGAATACTCTACCTCAAGATCAGAAACAGCGGTCTGCAAACCAGGGGACCAGTTGATGAGACGTGGGCCGCGGTAAATGAGTCCCTGTTCAAAAAGGGTCACAAAAGCTTCTCGTACTGCTTTTGAAAGACCATCATCGAGTGTGAAGCGTTCACGGGACCAGTCACAGGATGCGCCCAGACGGCGGATCTGATTGGTAATGTGTCCACCATATTCGTGTTTCCATGCCCAGGTGATTTCTTCGAATTTTTCTCTGCCGACTTCTTCACGAGTGGTGCCTTGTTCGCGGAGCGTTTCTTCAACGCGCAGCTGTGTGGCAATACCGGCGTGATCAATGCCAGGCACCCAAAGGGTAGGTTCGCCTTTCATGCGATGATAGCGGATCATGAGGTCTTCCATTGAAACGAACATAGCATGTCCGAGATGGAGCTTGCCGGTGACGTTGGCTGGTGGAATAGAAATTACGAATGGTTTTTTAGAGGGATCGTGGTTGGGCTCGTTTGGGTCGTTACCGGGTTGAAAGAAACCCATTTTTTCCCACCATTCATAGAGGCGCTGTTCGGTAGCTGTAAAATCATAGGTTTTGGGGAGGGCGGTCTTTGCCATTGTTTCTCCTGTGGTTAACAATAATTTGTTTGATTGTGCTGAAAATAAAAAATCCCGCTTCGTCTGAGGACGAAAGGGATATTCCGTGGTACCACCTCAATTCGCTGTGACATGAAAAAATTATGTCTTTGCGCACTTAATGTCAGACCAATATCTGACGTAGCTGTAACGGGCTCACCCGTGCCGTTCTACTTCTGATATGAAGACTATCAGTTTCTTCAGCAACCTTCACCAGACGACTTCAACTTGCCTGCACTATGGGAGTTTTCAGCCTGAGACTCCTGTTTCTTTCAGCGCTGCTAGAGTTTACTACTTCTGGACGGCGATTATTTTATTATGGGTTCATTATACAGAAGGAGCCAGGGGTTGTCAAATTTTAAAATTAATATTGTTACAGTACAGAATCGTCATCAGAAGAAAAAAGAGAATTCATTTATCATGCAGAGTATTGCTTAGTTTTTTTAAAAACATTAAGTTTTTAGAGATAAAGATTATCTGAGAGATATGATCAATGATATGATTGTTTTATTGTGGTGTCTTTTGTGGAATCTACTAAAATTAACTTATGAAACGAATTTTTGGATTGATCATAATAGGGCTTATTTTATTATCTGCCTGCGCTGATAAAGGGGCTCTGTCTTTCCTGGATGACAGTTCTTTATTGTCGCTCAAACCTGACAGGGAAACACCCTCTTCATCAATCAAGCCAACTGAAACTTTATCGGGAAATTCAGAGTTGGTAGCAACAAACAGACCGAAAGAAATGTCTACCGCTACGGCTGTACAAACTCCAACGATTGAGATTTGTTCTGAGACTGAAGGAGCGTTGAAGCATCTCGAGATCAGCTCGGTTGGGTTCAACGAGCCGCTTCAATTTTATCTTTACCTCCCGCCATGTTATTCTGATTCAGCTTCAGTTCCTTATCCGGTGGTCTATTTACTGCATGGCCAGACCTACACAGACGAACAATGGGTGAGGTTAGGGGTGCCTGAAACCATGAACCGTCTGATTAATGCAGAAGAAATCTACCCATATGTGATCGTAATGCCTTATGAGACACAAGCTTTTTACAACAGGTATTCAACTGCATTGACACGATCCTTAATTCCCTGGATTGAAGCTGAATACAATGTGTGCAACCGAAAGGAATGTCGCGCGATTGGAGGAATTTCCCGTGGTGGTGGATGGGCTCTGTATACGGTGTTCCAGATGCCTGGTTTATTTGGGCACCTGGGGATGCATTCGACGCCGACTTTTGATGGGGAACAGGGAAGGATCCGAAGCGCATTGCGGACTCTTTCTGCGGCTGATTTGCCACGCATCTATATGGACATAGGGAATTCTGATTACTGGTATCCTGATGCGTATAGCATGAAGGAATTTTTTGATGTGAATGCGGTTCCACATGAATGGATTGAAAATCCGGGGAAACATGACGAAGTGTATTGGGAATCACATCTTGAGGAATATCTGCGATGGTATGGGGAAGGTTTTAAATAATACGTCTTTTTAGGTATAGTAGCTTCATGAAAGACTCTTTTCTAATAAAAATGGCCTGCTGACGATATGCATAAGTGGTCAGAATAATGTAAAATACTAGTAGAAAGCGGTAAGTTATCGGGTTGCCGAAAAATCACGAGTTTTGCCTTTATTTGTTCAAGATTTATCGGTATTTGAGCCATTTTTAATTCACGATCAAATGGATTTGCCGGTACTTCATTTGTTATTGGCTTACTGGTAGAAGCATTTTAATTTCATGATAGTACTATGTTTCGTAAAAGGAGTATGCAATGATCATCAAAGAAAGAATGTCTCGCCCAGTAAAAACAATTGGTCCTGATGTGCCCGTTCTGGAGGCTCTAAAAAGGATGAAGCAACAGCATATTAATCGTTTTCCGGTGGTAGATCGACATGGAAAAATGATTGGTATTGTCTCCAAAAACGATTTATTAAAAGCCTCTCCTTCAGAAGCTACAATGCTTAGCGCATGGGAGGTTACCTCTCTATTAGAGAAAATAACTGTGAAAAAAGTGATGAGCAAAAATCCAATTACAGTGACAGAAGATACTGTGGTGGAAGAAGCCGCACGGATTATGGTTGATAACGATGTGAACGGTTTACCGGTGATGCGTAACGGCGAGCTTGTTGGGATTATTACAGATGGCAATTTATTTGAATTATTCATGGAAATGTTAGGTGCTCGAAGGTCAGGAATCCGTATCAGTGTAGTGCTGAAGGAAGCTGAAGGGATGCTCTATCATTTGAGCGAAGCGATTTTCAAAGGCGGCGGCAATATTGTTTCGTTAAGTAATTTTCTCGGTGAAAGCACCTCCACTCGAGAGGTAGTGTTTAAGGTAAATGGAATGACTGAGGAAGCTTTACTGAAAGCCGTTGAACCGGTTGTAGAGAAGGTTTTATATGTACATCATATGAAAGTTTAATCAATAGATTATCAGAGTGACATAGTCCAAATTGATTAATAAACATTCGATTCCAGGTGTGTAAATGCCTTTCGTGAGTCGGATGTTTTCTTGAGAAAAGCTATTATTGAAAAAAGTTCATTGGCTAAAAATGGGAACATTTCTTGCACTATTCGCTATAATTGGATTAATCTATCCAACGAAAGGTTGAAGACGTGGAAAATCGACGATATATCGGATTTGCTATTACAATTGGTGCAGGCTTGATCCTGGGATTAATCATGGGGTGGTCTGTTTTCCCGCGTAAAGCTTCTGAGATGCCGCTCAAAGAGTTACGTATGGATTATAAGACAGACTACGTTCTTATGGTTGCTACGATCTATAAGGATGATATGGATTATGATGCGGCTGTTGTCAGGCTATCATTGCTGGATGAGGACATTGAGCAATTATTGATAGATGCTTCACAGATTGCCAGTATGGAATACAGTGTTATGGATTCTCAAACGATCAATCTATTGCTGCAAGTTGTAAAAAACCATGCAGGGATATTGCCTATCGAGGGGAGGTATTTATGATTCGCGAAAGTGGAGATCGACCTCAAACACCCTCCAAGCAGGGATATTACTACCTGATCAGTGGCCTTGTTTTTGGCGTAATCCTTGGTTTGATTTTTTCATTGGGGTTTGCCCCGCTGCGATATACGGATGCGGATGTCGCCATGCTCGATGAATCGAGTAAAAAAGAGTATCGGATTTTGGTAGCTATGACGTATATTGCTGAGAATGATCTCGGACGTGCAAAGGAGCGTTTGCATCTGCTAGAGGGAGACAATGATATGATCGACTTGCAGACACAGGCTGCTCAAATGAAAGGCGATAACGGCCTGACGGTGGAATGGCAGGCCATGGAACAACTATTGTTTGATCTCAGTAATGGCAGTATCGGTAATCCGGTTGATGTTGAACCTGAATCGGAAGATGAAACAGAAACAGTCGAGGAAGAAGGTATTCTTTTGCCGGACGCCATGCCAACAGAGGCTGTTGCAATGGCGGAGGAAGAACAAAATTCCCCCGCGGAAAAGGAGGGATCTCTAGAATCAACTGCGGTTCCAAAAGAAACAATCCCTCCAAAACCAACCAGCACAACAGCCGCCGCAATTAACAAGCCGTTCCAATTGGAGGAGCGGCTTATTTTCTGCGACCAAACGCAGCCTCAACTTCTTCAAGTCGTGGTTGTTGATGAGGAAGGTATTTCATTACCGGGTGTACCCATCCATATCAGCTGGGCAGGCGG
>CAZQSG010000104.1:0-7920 GCA_964595925.1 uncultured Anaerolineaceae bacterium
CCCAAGTTACTATTCTACCCTCTTCTCCCCCTTTGTCAAGGTAGTTTTATGATTGTGGTTGATTACCCTCATCCCCCCGTTCATTTGTCCGCTTTTCTTCCCACATTTCCTGCTTGATTTTCCAGATTTGTTCCAACCTTTCACCAAGTCGTTTCTCAAATCCTACGGGGCTGGGTTCATAAAACTTCTCACCCATTACCTCGTCTGGAAGATATTGTTGGGCAACAAAATGATTGTCATAACTGTGAGGATACAGATACCCTTGACCGTGCCCAAGTCCTTTTGCATCCCGATTTCCATCCATCAAATGAATCGGAACAGGGCCTACTCCATTAGATTCTAACCATTGCCTCGTTTTCCCAATAGAACTCAGAAGACTGTTCGATTTGGGGGCCGTCGTAAGATAGATTGTTGCTTCAGCTATATGAAATAATCCTTCGGGCAAACCAACATAATCGAAAGCATAGGCGGCTGCCGTTGCAACACGCAAACCATTCGGGTCTGCCATACCTATATCTTCTCCGGCCAGAATCAATAAACGCCGCAAAATAAATCTTGGATCCTCACCAGCATCAATCATCTTGATCAACCAATACATTGCAGCATCCGGGTCAGAGCCTCGGACTGACTTTATAAAGGCCGAAATTGTATCGTAGTGCGAATCTCCCCCTTTATCGTAGTGTACTGCTCGTTTCTGAATCGATTCTTCTGCCACCTCAAGCGACACCCTAACCACCCCGTCCTCATCGGGTGTCGTGGTCTCAACCGCCAGTTCCAAAGCATTCAGCAGATTACGTGCATCTCCTCCTGAAAGATCAACAATATGAGCTCTTGCTTCCTCCGCAATTTCAACCTTCCGATACCCATAACCTCTTAATTCATCACTCACCGCCTGATCAAGAATCTGGTTTAAATCATCCACTTTCAAAGGCTTCAATTCGAATAAACGAGATCGAGAGACAAGCGCTGGGATGACTTCAAAATAAGGATTTTCAGTCGTCGCGCCAATTAAAGTGATCATCCCGGACTCAACATGGGGCAATAGCGCATCCTGCTGCGCCTTGTTCCAACGATGGACCTCATCAATAAATAAGACAGTCCTTTGTTGATTAAATTTCAATCGTTCTTCCGTCTCAACAATGATCCGCCGCAAATCCTTAACCCCTGCTAAAACCGCAGATAACTTCTCAAAATGAGCACTCGTATGATTAGCAATAACGTTTGCAAGGGTTGTTTTCCCAGTGCCGGGAGGCCCAAATAAAATGATGGACTGGAACAAACGATCCGCCGCAATCGCACGGCGTAATAATTTGCCTTCGCCCACGATGTGCTCCTGCCCCAAAAATTCCTCTAGCGTCCGTGGACGCATTCTGGAAGCGAGCGGTGCATTGCGAAAAATTTCCTCTTTTAATTGCTCATCAAAAAGATCCATATATTCGATCCTGTCATTTTTCTTTATTATCCAATCTTATCATCTTTAATGTTGTTGATAAATGATACAAATACGCAAGAAATCTATACAATTCCAGTTCTAAAGAAAGGAGAGGAAATAAATGATTATTGTCATTAAAGTAATAGTCTGAAATAGGCAATCAGGGGTGCCTTTAGATAGAATCGATAATACCTTTTCCAAATTATACTTATAAATAACATTAGAAATTTGTTTCACAATAAAAGCGTATTATCTGGAGGTAATTATGCAAATCGTCGCAGATCGGGGAATGGATCTCCCACAATCAACCATCGATAAATACAACATTCACATTGCACCACTTTATATCACTCTGGATGGAAAAACCTATAAGAGTGGAATTGATATTGAGTCAAAAGACTTTTACAAACTTCTCGGAAATACATCCTCATTTCCGCTTACATCCATGCCTTCACCGGGCGATTTTGCAAAATTATTTGAGGAATTAGCTGAAACGGATCCTGATATTTTATATATTTCAATTTCCAGCGGACTGTCAGGCACACATAAAGCCGCCGTAGAAGGCGCCAAGCTTGTAAAAAAAGCCAATGTCTGGATATTCAATTCAAAAACTCTCTCCGGCCCCTATGGCTGGCAAGTTGAGGCTGCAGCCAAAACACTCGAAATGGGATGGAGTATTGATCAAATACTGAATTATATTAAAAGCATTCGGTTATTTGCTGGTGCTATGTTCACACTCAGTGACCTGAAATATCTCATTCACGGCGGCCGAATCAGTCACCTGAAAGGGTTGCTGGCAACTGCACTGCGACTACAGCCCATTATCAAAGTTGAAAAAGGATCAGGAAAATATATTGACGCAGGTCGTGGCAGAACAATGAAAGGCGCGATACGACAAATTGCAACCTTGATGGAAAAAACGTATGGTTCTGGGGCAAATCTCCGTGTTCAATTACTTCATGCCGATAATCCAAAAGCAGTTGAATTACTTCGTGCAGAGATTGTAAACCGTTTTGAGATTCATTTTGATGAAACACTTCATATTGCGCCAGTGCTTGGCGCGCATACTGGCCCCTCAATGGTGGGGTTATGTGCCGGTCCAATGGCTCTTTTTGAGAATCCTGTTCCTGAAACCACAACAGAAAAATTATTAGATTTATTCAAATTGCCTGGATTTTCCATTCCTCTGCTAAAAGAAAGCAATCTTCAAATTTAGCAAAACGCAAATTAGCACAGCTATACTAAGTTTCATTCAATAACATAAAAAGAGTCTGATCTTCTCAGACTCTTTTTATGTTTTCTTCCCAACAAGGTTTGTTAAGTTTTCCCTGCTATTTTGTTACGTTGCTCTATTATGGAACTTTGATACTTCGCCCTCAAGTTTATCGTCCCAGGGCCAAACCTCTGTTCCTTTTGCAGCTTCACGAATCGCTGGATCATCTGAATAAAAACCCCTCTGCTCAGGAGAAATTAAACAGGCAACCTGACCCATTAATTCATGGCCCATTTCATCATATTGTTCGCGGCTCGGGCGACCTTCAATTTCAACACCAAGCGGCCCAAATGGTTTTCCTATTCTCATCGTGATGGGAGCTCGTTTAAACAACTTAATTCGTTCAAAAACATATTCCAGACCCGTAAATCCGATCGGCACAATGGGAACACCCATGCGTTGAGCAAGAAATGCTGTGCCAGGTCGAGGAGGCCGGAGCACATTGGCCCAATTGCCCCCTTCCGGGAATATTCCTAACACACCATCCTGATCCAGAATAGTCTGGGCAGCAATCAAAGCTTCGCGAGAAGAGGTGCCCCGATACACATTTAGAATTCCCCATAGTTTGGGAATACCACGAACGATATCTGGTGCCCCTGGATTGACCGTTCCCCCAACAAACTCAGTCCAAAAGGGAATTTTCGCAATCACCATAACAGGATCAATAAAACTAAAATGATTTCCAATGATAATAAATGGTCCCTTTTTTGGGATATTCTCCTTCCCCTCGATTTCTACCTTTATCAGAAAAAAAATTGCGATATTCGCCAGTACCCGAAGTATCCAACGAATAACCCTCCGCCGTGGATATGGATATTCTTCATATTTTAATGAAGCCATTCTACAAGCCTTTCGCTAAGGAATTTAAGATGGCACCATTTTAACACAAATTGATTTTTAACTGTTTCTTATTCTAAGCCAATGATAGAATAAAGAAAGAAGTACATGAAAAAAACCTGAATTTCTTTACACTTTTCTGATTTTAAAGTGTGCAGCACAAAGCAAAGTAATACAAACACACGATGTTCCTTTGTTATATTAAAGTCATAAATGCCAGGAGGAGAAATGCCAGAAAAAGGAAAAAATAGATTTATTGGAAAAATTGAAGACCTGGAATTTATTGACGATAAGGAACATATTCGATACTTATTATCAAAGACCTTCCCTGAATTAAAAGAAAAGTACGACCAAAAGATTGATCCACTGGTTGCCGCTCTAGAACAACTTGAAAAAGAATCATAAAAAGAAGGAAATCTCATGGACCGAAAAGTACCAAGTACTGTATCAGAAGAAATCGAACTTTATGAACGTACGATTTATTCATTATTACGCTCAACAACAAACGTTCAATTAAGAACGTTAGAAGAAGTTCACGCAAGCACAAATTCTCTATTGCATTCGAAGGCCCGTCGAATCGGGATCGACGCATCAGCCCTAATCTACACCTGGCTTCGTCTTCCTGAATGCATGCCTGAAGTAGAACAGGTAGTGATGGGGCAAAATGAAGCAACATTTTTAAAATCCGGTTTCAGCAATATTTCTGATTGGAAAACAGTTAAGGCCGTAGCCCGAAGACGTCATTTCCGTTATGACGATGAATCAAAAAGTTTGGCTGGTTTTATCGCCAGCCGATCTGACATCGATGATCTGGTTCCTACACTGGTTGCTTTTCAGATTGAATGGAACAAATTGCACAATCTGCTTATTGATATTTCGGACGAATTATTATCACCTGAAGTGTTTAAACAGAAAAAAACAAAAAGGGCGCTTGCAAAACAATTCAGAATCTCACTCAAAGATCTTGACCGCCTGAAATCCGTTTGGGGAAATGATTTCTTTTCAATTCTGAATAAAATCAGCAAAAAAACCCTCAATCTCCGCATTCGATTGTTGGATGGTTCATTAACGCAATATTGGCGTGCAACACGTATCTGGTGGGATAATATCGAAGACCAGGTTGAAAATGTCACCCACCGCCCAATCTATTTCGTCTCAAGCAATACCCATGTATTTATCAATTTAATCAGCGGGTATGCATTACAAAAAAAATCAGAGTTGATTCACTATCTGGAAACTACGAACATCAATGGCCTTTTTGATGAATGGGAAATCATTGAAAACGATCTTCAAAATAACAGCATTGAAAATTTTCTTTATTATGTTTTGAAAAAAGTCCAACAAGGCCCCGGTGGTGACCACTGGATTCAAGGACAAGACTCAATTCTTCAGAGATTAAATATTTCCAGGATTCCGAGTACAACTTCATTTGACATCGAAGCACAGGTATTTGAACTTTCGAGTATTGATCCTTCATTGTTAGATCCCCGTGTATACAACGAAGATTTATCCTTTTTGCGAAAAAGCAATGCATTAATCATCAATATTGATTATCCGCTGGGAATTGCAGCTTATAACATTCTACGTATCATAGCCGAGAACACCGAGGAAATCCGAGGTGTATATACCATGGGGAAAGCTGCGACATTGAATGGCGTCCTCGGTGACATCATGATACCGAATGTAATACAGGATGAACATTCATTGAATACCTACCTCATCAATAATGCTTTTTCCGCTAATGATCTGACACCCTATCTTAAATTCGGCACAGTTTTAGATAACCAAAAATCAGTCAGTGTTTTAGGAACATTCATGCAAAACAGCCGCATCATGGATGTCGTTTATCGAGAAGGTTACACAGATATCGAGATGGAAGCAGGTCCTTTCCTTTCAGCAGTATGTGAGATGGTCAGGCCTAAACGCCACCCTTATAACGAAATTATTAACCTCTACAAAGTACCCTTTGACGTGGGAGTGCTTCATTATGCGTCTGACACACCCCTCTCCAAAGGCCAGAATTTAGGTGCTGGCACACTTTCTTATGCCGGAATGGACCCCACCTACGGCAGCGGGATTGCTATTCTAAAAAGAATAATTGAACAAGAGAAGAAACGCTGCGTCTAATTAATAATAATATTTCGATCAAAAGACACCCATCTCATAAACTTGACGGATGGGTGTCTTTTGATTTATGGCTTTTACCATTCAGGAGGCGCGATATTTGCTGGGTGAATCATTCTGGCATCTTCATTCAACGAGTCCAGCAATGCCATATCCTCATAATCTAACTCAAAATCATACAAATCCGCATTCTCAATGATGCGATGTGAGGTAACCGTCTTTGGAATGGTTATAACTTCATGTTGCAAATCCCATCTCAACAAAACCTGTGCGGTTGATTTTCCGTGTTTTTCAGCTACTTTGACCAACCTGGAATCATCCAATTTTCGACCCCGTGTCAAGGGGCTATACGCTTCCAAACGAATGCTATTATTTTGGCAATAATCCAGCAATTCTTTTTGATATAAGAAAGGGGTAAACTCCACTTGATTCACTGAAGGAATGAACTCTGATTCCTTCTTCAGGTCTTCTAACAACCGGATTGTATAATTGCTGACACCTACAGCCCGTGAGAGTCCCTTCCTTTGAATTTCCTCCATTGCACGCCACGTCTCATGCAATTTTTCCTCTACCGGCCAATGGATCAGGTACAGGTCCACATAATCCAGTTGCAAGTTTTTCAGGCTTTTCTCAATTGCTTTCAGGCTACTGTCATAACCCTGATCACTGATCCATAATTTTGTGGTAACAAATAACTTGTCACGAGAAATACCGCTATCTTTGATGCCTCTACCAACACCCTCCTCATTTCCATAAATTAAGGCCGTATCGATATGGATATAACCTGCATTGATGGCCTCATGGACTGAACGACGAGAATCCTTTCCCTCCGCCCGAAAAGTACCAAAGCCCAATAAAGGCATTTCAACGCCATTATTTAATTTTATTTTCGAATTTATTGTCAATGCCATAAAATCTCCTCTTCCAATGTATCCAAATCAGTATTGATTTAGTAATTTCGACTCGTAAATCTTCGAGATAAGATAAGTATATGACATTAAACTGTCCAAAAGATAACTTCTTTCATTTAAATTTATTAATTATTCAATCTATAATCTTAAGAGGTTAGTATTCATTCTCCACCAGCAGCACCAGGGTCACATTGAAAAGAGGTATACAATGACATTGAACACCGCCATTATTGGGTGTGGACGCATTGCACCAAATCATTATTTAACTTATCAAAACAATCCAAACACAATCATCACCTGGGCATGTGACCTTGATTATCATAAGGCTCAACTACTGGCAGAAAAATTAAATATTCCAAACGCAACAACAGATATTCAGGATGTGTTGAATGATAATACTGTCGACATTGTGTCAATTCTGACAGACCACAAATCTCACTATGAACTTGCGAAAACCGCCCTCAACCACAAAAAGCATGTCATTGTCGAAAAACCGTTCACTCTATCCATAGATCACGCCCAAGAATTAATCAGCTTAGCACTTAAAAACCGGGTGAAATTAATTTGCATCTCACAGCATCGTTTTGACCCGATGCTCAATGATTTTAGAAAATTGATCCATTCAGATGCCTTCGGAACCATCTTGCTTGTCAATGCCCGGTTAATCTGCGGACGATCAGCTGATTATTACACCGAAAGTTATTGGCATGGCCTCGCTGACATAGATGGTGGTTCTGCCCTTATTAACCAGGGATATCACATTCTCGATATTATTCTATCTTTCTTTGGACAGCCAATCGCAATGCAAGTCCTGGCTGCCCGCAGGCATCACACAGAAATCATCGAAACGGAAGATACTATTTCCTTACAATTCCAGTTTGCGAATAAAGCAATTGGCAGTCTGAATATCACCAGTGGTTGGGAGGAAGAAGAATGGGATCCGTCAATTGAGATTATCGGAACAAAAGGACGAATTCAATTTGATCTTTTTTATCCACACAGACAGCCTGTCATCCAGGTTAAAGGCATTCATGCAGAAGATTTTGCCCCAAGGAAGGGAAGAAATGACGCCATCGGGATCAATTATTATGGTGACCTCCATGAAATTCAAATCAATGATTTTATTGATGCTGTGGTGGAAAACCGTAATCCTTTGTTCATGCCGGACCAGGCCTTAAATACGTTGGAAGTCATCCTGCAAGCCTATCAAATTGCTCAAGATAATGGCTTCCGATGGGGAAAAGTCACCAGGCAAACATAAGCTTAATTAGTATCATCTCAATAAATAGGGGGAAAACAAAAAGAAACTAAAACCTATTAATTTTTGTCATAAGCTGTTAAAA
>CAZQSG010000105.1:0-7903 GCA_964595925.1 uncultured Anaerolineaceae bacterium
GCCCAGTTCCCCCGCCGGCATCCAAAAGCAGCTGGTCTTTATTAAGCTGTAATAAATCTCGTAATATTTCTGAGTTACTGACCTTGAAAATACGGTCATAAAGTGGAGCAATTAAATTAAACAAGACGTTGTTGGGCATAGTTCACCTGAATCCGAGCTGGTTATTACTTTCTGAAAGTATATCTAGAGAAAGAGTAAATTGAGAATAAACTCTTCACATTCAAGTCTTCCAGACAGGAACGATATAAAGAGCTGACGGCTATTAACTCAAGAACAACGATACCAGATAGTTGTCATTTTGAAAACAGGCAAAGCAGAATCACTTGCGAAGTGGTGAAAAACCAGAAAAGCTTCAGGAAAATGAAAGAGTTCACGAACATTGTATAAGAAAATAGTTTCACTTTTCAACCGTTTCAATGCTATGCTTAAGAAAATTAAAAGTGCATACCATTCGTGAATACAAGATTCGTTAATGCCGCCCTTAGTGATATTTATTAAAAGAGCCCCATCACCGTCACTGAAATTCTAGAAAGCAATCCTATAGTTGGCTGATTCAACCAAAAGATGTTTGGCTTTCCAAAACTGTAATTTCTAATCCAAAAAGGAGAACCAATGGAAACAAGTATTCATGTTGAAAACCGTAAAAGAATCACACTCCTGATCGTTTTGTTTTGTATCAGCCTGTTTGCATTTGCCTTTCTGGTTGAAAGCCCGCAGGAAATTTTGCGTGGGGAGTGGCAAATCATCACCTCGCCCAGTATTCTGATAACCGATTATATTGCTCTGTCGAACCTGGGCGCGGCGCTTTTTAACGTCGCACTGGTGACGAGTATTGCGTTGGGAATGGCATGGGTTATTCGCGCACGATTTAACGGTTATTTTCTAGCGGCAATATTTACACTCGTTGGCTTTTCTTTCTTTGGTACGAACCCCTTTAATATTTTGCCATTATTTCTTGGCGTATACCTCTATGACAGGGTCTCTCATATTCAAATGCGGGATTTAATTGCACCACTCTTGTTTGGTACCACTTTGGCCCCCGTTGTCAGCCAAACAGCCTTTGGTTTTGACCTGGGTGGGTGGGGATTGGTTTTAGGCATTTTACTGGGTATGATTGCTGGTTTCTTGTTGGCAGGGTTGATGAAACATATTTACACATTTCATCAGGGTTACAACCTGTATAATACCGGAACGACAGGCGGATTTGTTGCTACCGTGGTTTATATGATGATGCGCGGTTTTGGATTGGAAATTAAACCAGCTTTTTATTGGTCAACGGAGTACACAGGTTTGCTAAGCTGGTGGTTGTTAGTATTCATGATGATAATGATATTGCTTGGTTTTTTCTGGGGAGCAAAAATATCATCGTATAAAACTATCCTGCGCTGTTGGGGCAGCCTGACCAGTGATTATGTGGAGATTACCGATCTGGGTACTACGCTGGTGAATATGGGAGTGGTGGGGCTGATTGGTTTAGCGTATGTTCATCTGGTGGACGGAGACGTGAATGGAGCCACACTTGCCGGCATTTTTACGATATTTGCATTCGGCGCTCTTGGTAAACATCCTCGAAACATTCTGCCGATTATGGTTGGGGTCTACCTGATCTGCATCCCAAAGATATGGAATCACAATGAAGCTGGACCTTTGTTGGCAGCACTTTTCTGTACCACACTGGCCCCTTTAGCAGGGCGATTTGGCATTCTGGCCGGCATTCTAGCTGGCGCCCTTCATCTGCCGATGGTGATGCATGTGGGCAGCATGCATGGCTTCATGAATTTGTATAATAACGGGTTTGCGGGTGGTTTAACAATGATGTTAATCATTGGCCTCATCAATGGGCTGCATCCTGAATGGCTGCGTGAACCGGAAGATATTCCTGCTCACACACCAGTGATGCATTAGAGATATTCGTATTGGATTAATCGGTCTTGCGAACAGGTTGACGCAATACAGTCTTCAATTTTTCAGGGGCAGTCTTGCGGAAGTCCGAAAGGTAGATTTCTTGATGCAGACCATCTAATAGATAACCCTGTTCCTGGGCAAAACGGTGCATCCAGGCAATATTTTCGGTTTCATTGTCGTATGAACCGATATGCATCATTGTTACACATAGGCCTGCTTGATAAGGTTCAAAACGAACTTCACGGACCTTTTCGAGTTTTTTCTTACGGATGACCTCTGCTCTGGCCTTTACCACCATTTGCTCCGTTATAAAATCAGGCTGCATGATCATTAAGGTCCAGTTCCACTGGTCTTTATTCTTTCCAATGAAAGTTGCCATATCATCCGCCCACCACAATCCTTCCAGCGGCATAACGGTGTAAGCGAGGTCGCATTGTTTTTTTATCGTAAACCGCATGGCGTAAGAGAGAGGATAGAGCAGACCAATGGCCTCCTGAAACAGCGGGGACACATTTGGATCACCTTTTCCATCAATCTTAAGATATTTAAATTTGGGAACATCAACAATGACAGGCTTTTTGGGAGGGGCGTAAAAGGATTTGTAGGTTTTTTTGAAATCAATTGATTCTGTCATGAGCATTTCCTCGGTTTACTGGATATATTAATAAGGTTCTCTATAGTCCAGTATAACAAGAATAAGGGGATAAAAAAAAGCTGTCAAATGATGAGTCCAGAGTTTCTTTGTTGACAGTCATTCTGGTATCAGCAAGGTAAAAAATTGAAAATCATATAAAAACCAATGATCAGTATCAAAAACCTGTGATTAATATCTTCATAGATGGGAAGATTGTTCGTTAAAAGATTGGTTTTTCACGATATAATTGGAAGGTGTTATACAAGGAAGAAGTGTGGTTTGACAATACTGCCTATGAGCATTATAATTCTCCCTTGGCAAAATAGAAATTGGGAGAATGTAATGGTCGATAGCGTAATGCAAATAGATTCAAAAGAAGAAGAAATTCAACCTCGACAACACTTCACCGGCACGGTGAAGAAAGTCAGTATGGCGGCGGCGCTGGTAGATATCGGCTCTAAGAAACCGGCCGTACTGCATGTATCACAAGTCGTAACATCCAACCGACAACCTGTTAAACAGATGAGTGATGTTTTCTCTGTTGATCAGGAAGTAGAAGTATGGGTGAAACGCGTGGATGATGAAATCATCCAATTGACTCAGGTCAAGCCCCTGGCACTTCCCTGGCGCGATATCAAAGATGGAATGATCGTTAAAGGGACCATTGTTCGTTTAGAGACATTTGGCGCCTTTGTTGAAATTGGTGCGGAACGTCCCGGCCTTGTGCATATCAGTGAGATCACTCACAGTTATGTGAAGACACCTGGCGACAAGCTGAAAGAGGGCCAGGAAATTGAAGCAGTTGTGCTTGAATCAAATCGTAAGAAAAGGCAAATTAAACTCAGTATCAAAGCTCTAGAACCCGAACCCGAAGTAACCGAAGAACAGCAGGAAAAACGTTCTAAACGGAATACTGGCGGCGGCGGCCGTCGTGGCCGAAAAGACGATCGGCAGAGTGTTAATAAGATTATGGCCGAAGTTAACGGTTCTATGGACAAGTCTGAAACCGCTATGGGCGCAGCCCTTCGTGAAGCAATGGAAACACAGAGCGGAGAAGAAGCCGCAGTTAAAGGCAAGAAGAGCAAAAAAGCTTCCAAAGGCATACAGGATGATCTCCTGTCACGGACGCTTGAACAGCGATCTTAATTTTGTTTCAAACGGGGTGATGGAGATGCACTTCAGGAAAAACGTTTTTAAAATAAATCACCTTATTCATTAACCAGACAACAGGGAGGCGCTGGAGAAATCAGCCCTCCCTGCTTCTTTTAATAGGATAGTTCATACTGTTTACCAGGTGTTTGATCTTTTGGAGGTTGTGGACATGCAAACCAAATATATTTTTCTAACAGGCGGTGTGGTCAGTTCTGTCGGAAAAGGTGTCACAGCCGCCGCTCTTGGCCGCCTGCTAAAGCAGCATGGTTTCAAAGTTGCAATTCAGAAATTGGATCCCTATATTAATGTTGATCCCGGCACGATGAGCCCTTACCAGCATGGGGAGGTGTTTGTGCTGGATGATGGTGCTGAAACAGACCTGGATCTTGGTCACTATGAGCGTTTTGCCGATATTCGTCTTAATCAAGTTTGCAACGTCACCACCGGACAGGTTTATGCTCAGGTAATCAGCAATGAACGACACGGTGACTACCTTGGGGGTACGATTCAGACCATTCCCCACATTACCAATGAAATTAAACGCCGCATTCAAATGGTTGCGCAAACCACCAACGCAGAGATAGTTCTGTGTGAAGTTGGGGGCACAGTCGGAGATATTGAAAGCGAGCCTTTCATTGAAACCCTGCGTCAGCTGCGTTCAACTTTGGGCCGCGAGAACACATTTTATATCCATGTGACCTGGCTCGTTTATCTGGCGGCCACCAAAGAACTAAAAACAAAACCTACACAACACTCGGTTCGTACCCTGCGTTCTGTTGGTATTTCGCCAGACATGATTATCGCACGCTCAGATCATGAGGTGCCTGACAATCTCTGTGATAAAATTGCTCTTTTCTGTGATGTCGATAAAAACGCTGTGGTGCCTATGGTAACAGCCAGCACTCTTTATGATGTCCCATTGAAATTGAAGGAAGCACATGTGGGAAATTACATCCTCGAAAGATTGGGGCTGGAGCCGCGTCATGAGGCAGACCTGAGCGGTTGGAAATGGCTCTCAGGAGAGATTCATCGTAAAAAACCGAAGGTGAAAATTGCGCTGGTTGGAAAATATGTAGAGCTGCATGATGCCTATATCAGTGTACGCGCGTCTTTAGAGCATGCCTGCATTCACCTTGGGGTTGAGTTAGATCTGGCCTGGGTGCAGTCGGCTGAATTGGAAAAAGGACGCGGTTGGGATGTGGTTAAAGCAGCTCATGCAATCGTTGTGCCCGGCGGGTTTGGACAGCGTGGGATTGAGGGAAAGATTTTGGCAGGTCAATATGCGCGCGAGAACAAGATTCCTTATCTCGGGCTCTGTCTCGGAATGCAGACCCTGTGTATCGAATTCGCCCGTCATATTTATCAGACTGATAATGCAAATTCCACTGAATTTGACCCAAACACCGTACATCCTGTGATCTCCCTGATGCCAGATCAGGAGCATATTGTTGATAAGGGCGGTACGATGCGTCTTGGGCTTTACCCCTGCGAGCTGCAGGAAGGAACAAAGGTGCGTGCGGCTTATGGTGTTGATCATATTGAAGAGCGCCACCGACATCGTTTTGAGTTCAACAATACTTATCGCGAAGATTTTGAAGAACATGGTATGCGGTTTTCGGGGCTTTCTCCTGACGGACGATTGGTGGAAATTATTGAATTGGATGATCATCCTTTCATGGTTGCCAGTCAGTTTCACCCAGAATTTTTATCTCGCCCAACCCATCCCCATCCCTTGTTCTTAGAATTTATAAAGACAGCCTGCACAGAAAATAATATTCCCTGCGGCACAGTGGAGGTCCCGGAATCATTGACAAAAAGTAACTGAATAAAATTCCGCATCTCACGCAGAGTTGATTGATCAACCCTGTTATATATTTCTCCTAAAACCTAACCCAAGCCCTTCCCTAGCAGGGAAGGGAAAGAAACGACATTCAGTCGATTCAGGGATAGGTGGGAACACGGAAAAACAGATAGGGGCTTATTGAGAAATCCATTTCTTCTAATATTTCCCCAGCTCCAGTGCGGCCTCATACATTGCCAGCACATTTTTAGTGGGCGTATTGTCCTGAATCTGGTGAGATGGAGCGAGCGCATAACCTCCGCCGGGTTTCAACACGTCCAACGTGTGACGCACATCTTCAACCACATCCTGTGGATTTCCAAAGCTCAATGCACCGGTGGTGGAGATAGCGCCATGGAACGCCAGCCGCCCGCAAAAATGTTCCACCAGATATTCCGGCGACATATTCTTGGCCTCAGGCTGCAAGGTATCCACAATGTTCACACCCATTTCGATGAAGTCTTCATACACCCAGCTGCTTGACCCACAATTATGGAAGATAACCGGCAGGTTAAACTGTTTCGCCACATCAATATATTGTTGATGTACTGGTTTGAGGTGTTTGCGATAGAGCCGCTTGCTGATCATGGGCCCCTTTTGAGTGCCGAGGTCTTCGCCCAGCCACACCATGTCAATTAATCCATGGGCGGCTTCCAGCGTGCGTTTCAAAATCTCGAGCTCGATTTTCATGCGCCGGTTGATATAAGCCAGCAAAGCTTCGTTATCGGTCAGCAGATCTATCAGCACCTGTTCCATATTACGCAGCATGGAGGTATGGTTGATGATGTCGCCTAAGCCAGCACTGCCGGTGCTGACCCAGTAGTTCTGATAAGTACGCGCCTGTGCGACTGCCGCCTCATAATCGAAATCATCCGGGTTGGGCATTGGGAAGTTGAGGACTGCATCCAGATCAGCATCTTTAAGCGGGAAATCGCAGTAATCCCAGTAGCCGCCGACGCCGTGGTCGATCCAGCGAGTGTGGATGCCCCAGATGCTGATTTCACGGCCTGGCTCCGGCGAGTGGAGGACAGGGCCGACATAGGGCGGGTTGACGGTGCGGAAGTCGATCTGCAGGGCCTGAAGCAAGCCTTCATCGTCGCTGCGTTTCAACCCAAAATGGGTTTTAAGGCGTGCGTCAATCTCAGGGTTGGCAAAGTAATTCAGGGGAACATGGTCTGGTTCTTGATAGGAAAAGGCACGGCGGACGCGTTCTTTTGGGGTCAGTGTTGCTTTCATCAGCTCTCCATAATTTTCTCTAGTTTGATGAGTTCATTATAGCTTGAGGAATCATGAAGGTCGGAAGGATTTTCATTTAAAAGAGAGAAATTCGCTAAAATGGATGAGGTTGTTTAATCGTATAATGATTGTTGAATCAGGGGTTCGGTTCGTGTGTATAATGTTGATGCTCAAGTGTTTGCTGCGGTTTCCGATAAGGAATATTGATGAGTCAAGAGTATAAAATCAGTGTCATTGTATGTATTTATAAGGTTGAGCAGTATCTGAGGCAATGCCTGGACAGCATTGTGAACCAGACCTACACCAATCTTGAAATCATTCTGGTGGATGATGGCTCGCCTGACAATTGCCCCCAGATATGTGATCAATATGCCGATCAAGATTCCCGCATTCGAGTGATTCATAAAAGCAATGGGGGCCTGTCTGACGCGAAGAATACAGGCCTTGCCGCGGCAACGGGTGATCTGATCATTTATGTTGATGGTGATGACTACATCTCATTAGATATGTACACGATCATGGTGCATAATTTAGAACAAACACAAAGCGATATGGTGATTTGCGATTTCTACCGAATGATGCCAGATGGAAATATACCCGAACATAATCAAATTGATAAAGCGGGGATATTCAGCCGGAGCGAAGCAATGCGGCTGGCATTAATTGAAAAAATCAGTAATTATTCATGGAACAAATTATGCAAAGCAAGTCTTTATGAGAAGGTTGAATTTCCGATTGGGCAGAATTTTGAGGACGCCCATCAAATTATGAACCTGTTCTCAGCCTGCGAAAGCGTGTCGTGCATAGATGATTGTCTCTATTATTACCGCACAAATCAGCAGGGAATTTCATTATCTGGCTATCCCAGAGGCTCATTTGATTTGTATCTGGCTTATCAAAAGAAATTGGAATATGCGAAGATCAAATACCCTGAACTTGTTGATTTACTCGTAGAGCAGGTGTTTCGAACCGGTCTGGATAGTTATAATAAACTCAATAATGTACTCCTCGAATTAAAACAAGATGAGGCGGATGAGTTATTCCAATATTTATGGCAGCATAGAAAATTAGCCCTGCATTCACCGTATGCGCCGCTCAAAAGAAAAATTGCGTTGTGGTTTTTCTCCTTTAATCCC
>CAZQSG010000106.1:0-7824 GCA_964595925.1 uncultured Anaerolineaceae bacterium
AAAATATTCCAGTAAAAAACATCAGATGTTTCGATGGTGTTTCCTGCCACGAAAAAAGCAATAGTAAAGCCCCAAGAAAATAGGGTATTAATGCCATGTCACTATAAGCACGCGTCATCGAAAGCCAGATTCCATTGGCTGAGAAAATAAGGATCGCTGCGATCCAGGTTTGTGTTTGTGATTGTTCTGATTTTGCACTGAATTGAGTGAAAAATACTGACAGACCAATTAAAAGCCAGAAACCGAAGAACCACATCAGCAATGCTGCAGCTTCAGAACCAGCAAGAATTTGGAGGCCCATGAAGAGGACAATCATGAAGCTGGGATTGCTGTAACGGTAATTGTCAAAAGAGGTGACAATACCCCCCCGGTCAATATAGAATTTTCCTGCCGATAGATGATACATGAGACTATCCCACTGTGTAGGGGGTGCGAGAGCGATCAGGAGTGCCATCAGAAAGAGGAGCAGTATTCCCGCTTGCAAGATGCGCAGCCAGGGAGGTGATTTTCCAGAAAAGAGAACTTGCACCTGCTTTTTGAGTATTGTAAGCCAGTTTTTGATCGGACGGTAGAAGAGAACATTCAGGGCGATGACTATGAGCCAGAGAAGCCAGGATGGCGGTAAAAGATGCAGCAGACCGAAGAGCAGGAGACTGGTACTGAGGATGATGAGCCCAAGAAGCGGGGCAAAGTACATTCGCAGGGATGAATTTGAGAAGTGTTTGTTTGACATCCACATTCCCAATCCTGCTGCGGCAGTAATCGTGAATGCTGTTGCAGCGATGTTTCGAGTAAGCGAAAAAACAGCCTGAAAGGCTGTAAGCGGTACATTGCTGCTTAATTGGTATACGAGGAAAGACAAGAGGAGCACTAATAGCCAGACGAGAGCCAGTATCTCAGGCAGTTTTTTTTGAAGAAAGGAAGATTTTTTCATAGGACATTCAAAGGAGAGGATGATTCTAATGGTGAAATCATTTTACTGCGGAAAACATAAAGCAAAATAGCGATCAGAGCTGCAAACGGCAGGTAATTATTGAATGAAAAGAAATCGGGAATAGCAGGAGAAGATTCAGGGAAGAAAAGCGCGAACCAGCTGTAGAGGAGAAAGACAATTAATGACAGGTTCCACCAAAAGCTCTTTTGTGGAAAATGCTTGTGCAGCGTGGCTACAATTAATACAATGGCGGGTAAAAGCACGACCAGGTTGCGATTGCCGAAGGCAATGCTGGTGAGTGGAAGGAGCGCAAATGTGATGCAGACTGTCCATAAAAAGTGTTGAAAATTCTTTTTATATAAACGAACCCACTCGAATAGGAGTAAAGCAATGCAGAGAATATTAAGAATGAAACCAATGGTTGCTCCGCTGGCAGGGAAATAAACGCTAAGAATGGTGGCTGGATTATTTGGACTGGCAACACCTTGATAAATCATTAATTGACCGATGAATTCTGAGAACCAATTAGGTTGGAAAATGAAAGAACCCGCCATCAACGCAGAAACACCGATCGCTGAGCTGACCATCACCTTCCAGCGTTTGTTTGAGAAGGCCCACCACCACACCAGCACACAGAAGAGAATCACCATTTGGGGCTTCAGGGTAGAGCAAGCCAGAAAGAAGCCAGCCAGCCAATCCTTCTCCTTCGAGAGAAAGAAGAGACACAGTACAACGAATAAAGCGGAGAGACTCGATGGGTTACCATCAATGATTGGTTGGACAAAATAAGTGGAGAGCAGCGAGATAAAGAGCAAGAGGAGCAATGTGCTCTTTTTAGGTTTGAAATCTACCATTTTGAGACTGAGGAAAATGATTGCGATCTGCGAGACTTCGAGCAATGTCATCCACAGCACGCGGGCAGTGGTGAAATTTTTTATAAGCGCAAAAGGAAGAGTGAATAGCATGAAGTAATGCGGATAAAGAAAGTATCCAGTTATATCTTCTCCCGATGCAGAATGTCCATATTGGAATAATTCTACCCTGTGGGTGGCTTCATCGCTATAAGGACTCTTAAAACCTTCGAACAAAACCATACGTGTCGGTAACCAACGGATTAGAAAATCGACACCGGCCTCATTTTGTTTTGCGAATTGCCAGTTGGCAAAGGTGAGTAATGCGAGCAGGAGAATGATGATGAGGATCACTAACCATTGCTCTTTGGCGAAGATTTTTTTTGAAGGTGTCATATTATCTTTTCATTCCTTTTCGAAACCATTATTTGATCCTCTTCCATGATACAGGGAAGTGGGTGGATTGGCAATAAATTTTGTATCCCTAATTGATCTTGCTGGTTCTGCCGATGATAATAATTATCCGAAGTACATTATTCTTGGGTAGCCTGTAGTGATTTTCTTTTAGATGAAAAGTGATTATAAATTTCGCAGTACAATTGCAATTGACAAACACCAAAAAATTTCACCTATCAGAGAGCAGGAGGTTCGCGCATATGCGTAACTGGGAAAATCCGCAAATCGTTGGGATCAATAAATTATCGGGACATGTTCCCTCAATTTCTTTTAATACTGTTGAAACAGCACTGCGGATAAAGAAAACAGGAAGTCCTTATTATCAAGGTTTAAATGGCAAATGGCAGTTTGCTTATGGCGAAGATGCGGATCAGATGCTGCAGAAAGCTGGAGATGGCAGTATCACGGATTGGGATGAGATTCGTGTGCCCGGTAACTGGACAATGCAGGGCTATGACAAACCTCATTATGTGAATGTGCAGATGCCTTTCTATGAACAGCCTCCCAATGTTCCGGCTGTGAATCCGACAGGTGTATATCAACGAACGTTTATGATTCCTGAGAACTGGGATGGACGTGAAATTTTTGTTTGTTTCGATGGCGTTGAAACAGCTTTCTATTTATGGATCAATGGTAAGAACGTTGGTTACAGCCAGGGGACAAGGCTTCCTGCTGAGTTTGATATTACTGAATATATTCAGGCTGGCGAGAATGTTGTTACGGCTGCTGTGATCCGCTGGTCGGATGGTTCTTTCCTCGAAGATCAGGATCACTGGCGTATGGCTGGTATTTATCGCGATGTCTTTCTCTATGCAAAACCAAAAGCAAATATTTTCGATTATTTTGTGTATGCTGAACTGGACGAGACTTATCAGGAAGCGACGATTAAGGTTGATGTCCAGGCCGCAAAATTAAACGCGAAGCTGTCACTGAATGGTTATGTAGTCGAAGCGCAATTGTATGATGCTGAAGGCCGCTCTGTATTTGAAGAGGCGATGTGCGGGGAGTTAAAGGATTCACTCGAAGTCAGGAATATCTTCCCGGATGAACAGGAGTTCTTTGTAAAGCTTGAAAAGAAACTTGAATCGCCGAGATTATGGTCAGCCGAGATACCGTATTTGTATACTTCAGTCATTACATTGAAAAATAAGGAAGGGAAAATCATTGAAACACTGAGCTGCAAGACAGGCATTCGCAGTTTGGAAGTGAAGGATGGACAATACTTGCTCAATGGACAGCCGATTCTTTTCAAAGGCGCCAATCGCCACGAGCATGAAGATCGCAATGGAAAATATACGACTGAAGAAAGTATGCTTGCGGATATTCTGCTGCTCAAACAGTTTAATTTTAATGCTGTACGTAACAGCCATTATCCAAACTGCCCCCGCTGGTACGAACTGTGTGATGAGTACGGAATTTATTTGATTGACGAGGCGAACATTGAAACACATGCCTATCACCAGCTCAGTTATGATCCGCAATGGACGAATGCCTATGTCGAAAGAGGTGTACGTATGGTGGCTGCCAATAAGAACCATGCCAGTGTAGTGGTCTGGTCGGTTGGCAACGAAAGCGGTTACGGCCCGAATCATGATGCAATGATCGGGATTATGACCCGTCTGGATGCAACCCGTCCGATTCATTCGGAGCAGGCAACGAATAAACGTTCAGGCGAAGGCTGGTTTGGTGCTCATCGCGCTACGCCAATTGTCAGCCCGATGTACCCGACAGTGCAGGCGATTATTGATTATGCAGAAGACCCGCGTGCAGACCGTCCTTTCATCATGTGTGAATATGCTCATGCGATGGGGAACTCGGTCGGCAATCTTAAAGAATACTGGGACGCGATCAGAGCATATCCTCGATTGCAGGGTGGATTCATCTGGGATTGGGTCGATCAGGGTTTGATTAAAACGACAAAGGATGGGCGTGAATATTGGGCGTATGGCGGTGATTTCGGCGATGAACCCAATGATTACGATTTTTGTATTAATGGCCTTGTCTTCCCGGACCGCAACCCTCATGCGGCGATGTATGAATGCAAACGCGTATTCCAACCGATCCGCTGTAAGGTGTTGGATGCAAAGTCTGGTCAAATCAGTATATTCAATGAGAATTTCTTTGCTCCCATTCATAAGACCAGGATTCAATGGGAAGTGTTATTGGATGGTGTTGTAAGCCAAAACGCTGATCTGGATCTGCCAGAAATCATGCCGCAGCAGTATGAGATGGTGACGATTCCGCTGGAAAAAACACAAATTCCTGCCGGTGTTGAAGCACACCTGACCTTGCACTTTCTGCTTATTGAAGATACAGCCTGGGCAAAAGCTGGATTTGAAACAGGTTTCTACCAATGTGGTTTGAATGTCTACGAAGAAGATGCAAAAAAAGCTGCTATGCAGGTGGACACACAAAGTATGAAACCGGTTGTGACTGAGGAAGATGAAATTCAAATCAGCGTTAAAAGCAACGGTTTGACAGTAACTTTTGATCGCAAGCAGGGTAATTTGATTGGTCTGTTTGCCGCGAACGCAAACTTGCTGGAAGATGCAGCCCAACCCTGTATGTGGCGGGCTCTAACTGATAATGACGGCATTAAGAGAAATCTTAGCGGGTGGAATCCGCGAGGACTTGGCGGGAGCTGGCTGAAAGCTGGATATGATCGGTTGGAATGGACTTGCGACTCCTTTGAAATCATTCAATCGGTTAAAGAACAGGTTATGGTGAAAGTTGCTCAAAGCGCCAAAGAAGACACCCTGCGGTGGAAATGGGAATATACAGTGTGCTGTGGCAAGGTGATGGTGTGGAATCAGGTCACAATAGCTGAAGGATTGCCCACTTTGCCAAGACTGGGAATGCGCTTTGTTCTCCCGAAAGAATATAAGAATCTGCAATGGTTTGGACGAGGGCCCCATGAGAGTTATTGGGACAGAAAAACCGGCGCACCGGTGGGTATCTATTCCAGCACAGTGACGGATGAATATGTACCGTATATCATGCCGCAGGAGTTTGGTAATAAAACTGACGTCCGCTGGGTGAAGTTTACCAATGAGAAAGGAAAGGGACTGTGTTTCAGGGGCTTGCCTTTGATGGAGGTGGGAGCCAAACATTTCACAGATGATGATCTCTTCCAGGCCCATCATACGGTTGATCTGACGCCGCGTGATGAAGTGTATGTCAATATTGACTGGCATCAGATGGGGTTGGGCGGCGCAAGCTGCGGCCCGATTACCCTTGAGCAGTATCAGATTGGGTCGGGTGAATATGAATTTGGTTTTGTAATCGAAATTTTATAATCGAGCTTGATACATCATTTTTAATATACCTGTTTGGATTCCGGGGGCCTGAATCCTGGAGTTTCTGCAACCAAACATCCCTTTTTCCCGTAGAATAATATGTGGGATTAAATCCTGGGATCATTTAAACATTGTATAATTGCATCAAGCAAGACCAAAGCTGTGCTTTGAGTCTGGTTTTATAAATGGAGGAAGTATGAAAAAAGGAAGCATTATAACTGGGATTATCTTAATTCTTATCGGGGCATTTTTGTTTGTGATGCAGCTCTATCCAGCTCTGTCTAACTGGATTACCTGGCCGATGATTATTCTTGGGATTGGGTTACTCTTCTTAATTTCCAGCGTAGTAAGTGGTAATGGCGATCTGGCAATTCCCGGCATGATTAACACTGGCATCGGCGCTATTCTTCTTTACCAAAATGTGACAGGTGATTGGGGTAGCTGGTCGTATATGTGGACATTGATTCTGGCTTTTATCGGCCTGGGGATCTTGCTCTCGAATTTGATTAATCGTACCAGCGTTGATCGAGGCGGGTTATACCTGTTGATTATTTCTCTGGCTGCTTTTGCGGCGTTCTTCTTTGCTGAACATTATCATATCAGGAAAGATTTGTTATGGCCTGCCGGGATCATTCTGGTAGGTGTTTTAGTGATCGTTCGCAATATAGGGCGCGGTAGGAGGAAAGCAAGCGATTAAGAAATAACAGCCAGACCTTTGTTCTGGTTTTTTTCAATGTTTTACTCTCATACCCGAAGAAGTTCAGGGGTTCAATTCTCGAACAAGAGGATTGAGCCTTTGCTATTTGGAGACTGATGATTTTCCCCATGAATTGCAAAATTTCCTTTATAATCAGGTTAGAGAATGGGTCAATGAGGGAGATGTCATCATGCAAATCATCGACAACCGCTACCAGATTATCAAGAAACTGGGTGAAGGCGGCATGGGGGCTGTTTATCTGGCGGAAGACCAGCGCCTGGGGCGCAAAGTCGCCATCAAACGCTTACGACTGATTGGCGCCAGTGATGAAGTCTATGCCCAGTTCTTAGAACGATTCCGCAGAGAAGCGCGTGAGATGGCACGTCTTCAGCATCCCAATATTGTTACCTTGCATGATTATGGTATAGATGATTCAGGGGCCTATCTGGTGATGGAATACCTGTCGAATGGCACCCTGAAAGACCGCATGGGCAGCCCGAAATCCGTGTCGGAATCCATCCAGCTCATTGAACCAATTGCAGAAGCACTGCAGTATTTGCATGATCGCGGTATCATTCATCGCGATATCAAACCTGCTAATATTCTGTTCGATGAGAATGATCGTGCGATGCTGGCGGATTTTGGGATTGTGAAACTACTGGGAGGAGACACCGAAACATTGACCGCAACGGGGGCAGCGATCGGAACACCGGCCTACATGGCACCAGAACTGATTGGCGGTGAAGCAAGTCCCCAGACAGATCAATATGCATTGGCAGTCGTGTTCTTTGAATTGGTGACAGGAAAGAAGCCTTTTCAGGGGCGCACCCCGATGGAAACGATGACTATGCAGAAGTACGAACCATTGCCTGATCCACGCAGATTTGCACCTGATCTGGCGGAAAGTACCTGTACCTTCTTGAAGAAAGCGCTGGCGAAAACTTCAGAAGAACGATTCTCTGACATGAAGGCGTTCATTCGGAATATGCACAAGCAGGACATTCATATAATTGATAGAGAAGAGAAGACCATCATTGACGAAGTAAGACCGATCAGGGAGACATCGTTAAAGGGAATTGAAACAGATATTGACAATGAAACCTATGACGCCCTTGACAGCACCCCGCCTGAAGAAAGCAAGAAGCCCCTCCCCCCGCGGGGGGAGGCTGGGAGGGGGTCGAAGAAAATCCCACCCTGGCTTATCTGGTCAGCAGGTGGGATGGTGCTGTTGATAATCATTTTGGCTTTTGTACTCTCCGGTTCATCGAATAACCCAAAAAGCACACCCACGCTGAGTGCACTGGCTTTGCAGTTGACGGAAGAGAGTGCTGGTGGAGAAGAGACTTCTATTCCAACAACACCTACCACTATGCCTTCATCCACCTCAACAAAGACGGCGACCCCAACCCAAACGAGGACTCCGAGCAAGACGCCCACATCAATGCCGACTTTGGGGATTGGTTCCATGATGATCCGAGAGAGGGATGGCATGGAGATGGTGTATGTACCGGCCGGAGAATTCACAATGGGCAGTAATAATGATGGTGGGAGGGGTGAACAACCCGAGCATGAGGTTTACATAGATGCCTA
>CAZQSG010000107.1:0-7481 GCA_964595925.1 uncultured Anaerolineaceae bacterium
CCACTTGTTGGATCAGTTCTCTTAGGTTTTTCTTCATTTCTTCGATGATAAGATCGCATATATTTGTTTTTTTCTTACACTTTTGTTGTATACTTAATGGAATAATTAGGCTTGTCACTGAGGGTTCCAATATGAAAGAAGAAGCACTTTTTCTCGGAAATCACTATATACAGCTATTGGTAAAAGAGCTTAATTTGATATCTACCAAAAGAATTGTTGAAATCAGCACAGCATTACAGGTTGCCCGGGAAAACAAGAAAAGAGTCTTTGTATTTGGAAATGGTGGTAGCGCTGCAACAGCCTCACACATGGCGTGTGATTTAAGCAAAAACACACGCCAGCCTGGACAGCCTCCCCTGAAAGTAATCAGTTTAGTTGATAATCTTGCAGAATTAACTGCTTATGCCAATGATGATGGATATGAAAATATTTTCTCACAGCCATTGCTTTCGCTGGCAGAAGTGGGAGATATTGCTATTGCAATTTCTGGCTCAGGGAATTCCCCAAATGTATTGAACGGCATTCATACAGCCAGACAAATGGGATTAACGACAATTGGTCTGACGGGTTTTAAGGGTGGAAAATTAAAAGAAATAGTGGATATCTGCCTGGTAGTCGCTTCTGAAAGTATAGAACGAATTGAAGATATACATCTGATTGTCAACCATATCCTTACCGATTTGTTACGCAATGCATCTCAATTTAAATAATTAGACCTGGATTAATCATTTATGATTACCGATGAGACGAGAATTCCCAAATAAATTCCAGTGGAGCTAAACTCGCCGAAACGGTAGTAAACAAAAGTATTGAAAAAACCTTTTATACGGCATCTTCATCCAGGTCTGCAGGCTGCCACACTTGTATTACAATCATGTTGGATACAGGTTGGGAACACAATTCTACAGCATTAAATGTGAATTAACATCAGTACCCCTGCAATTATGTGGACTGTAATTTCAGCCCAGGCATCATAGACGATGACATGCTTTTTTAGGGCAAATTGAAATTCTTGATGAAACTCACCGATCAAATTCGCTTAATGGCCTATGCGGGAAAGATATAGAATGATTAATATTCCTTAAGATAGAAAGTTTCACAATCAATTATTATCATCTGGAGAATCCTTATGAAAGCTATTGAAACCGAAAAAGCAAGAAACCCCGAATCTCGTTCTGCGAATAAAACTGTCATCATATTATTTATTTTCATGCTGCTGCATCAGACCGACAAGTTGCTGATCGGTCCAATGCAAAACCCGATCATGAAAACTTTCAATATGACCTATACACAGTGGGGCTTGATTAATACAGGTGCCTTGATTGTCGGCTCCATCTTATACCCGGTCTGGGGTTGGTTAAATGATAAATATAACCGCGGAAAATTACTGGCATTAGCCTCTTTTATTTGGGGAACGACTACCTGGCTCAGTGCCATTGCACCCAACTTCAAACTTTTTTTAGTTACCCGCTCGTCAACAGGAATTGATGATTCAAGCTATCCGGGTATGTACAGCCTGGTCTCTGACCTGTACTCACCTAAAGTCAGAGGTAAAATATATGGCATATTGCAATTAACCCAGCCTATTGGCTATCTACTGGGTATGGTGCTGGCTCTGGTATTGGCTGGGATAATCGGTTGGCAATCTGTCTTCTACATTACCGGATCACTGGGCATCGTGCTGGCCATTTTTATTTTCTTCTCCATTAAAGATGTCCCACGTGGCAGCGGAGAAGATGAACTTCAGGGAATTGAAACCGGCCAGTATAAATTCAATTGGAAAGCCGTCGGTTCTATCTTCAAAAAGAAAAGCCTGATCATGGTCTATTTGCAGGGTTTCTTCGGTGTGTTCCCCTGGAACGTTATCACTTTTTACATCTTTGGTTACATGGGCAAAGAACGCGGATATAGTGATACAACTACTCTGCTTATTATGGCCCCGGCAATATTGCTTATGGCAGCAGGTTATCCTGTGGGTGGGTGGCTGGGTGATAAACTCTTTAAGCGTACAAAGCGTGGCCGCTTGATTGTCAGTGTTATTGGTGCTGGTGGCAGTTTAATTGGACTATGGTTGTTTATGCATACTGCGAATTCGCAGGTATATCTATTTGCTATATTACTTGGTGCCACTGCTTTTGTTATGCCCTTTGCTTCACCCAACATTGTCTCAACGATGTATGATGTGACTTTACCAGAAGTGCGTTCCTCAGCCAATGCGATTGAAAGTTTTCTGGAGTCCTTTGGGGCGGCCAGTGCTCCTTTGATCGCTGGTGCAATTGCAGATGCTACCTCAGTGGGCAACTCGATTCTTTGGATTTGCAGTTCCGCGTGGGTTCTGTGCGTTGTTTTCCTGCTGGGAGCTATTTATTTTATTCCAAAAGATATTGACACGTTGCATAAAGAGCTTGAAGCCCGTGCGGTTAAAGCCAGGGCAACAAATTAATCAACTATTTCTAATAAACATTTCCTGAACATGGCCATTATTAATTACAATGTTGTCTCTCCATTCACAGTTTAACCTGAGAATTATTTTGCCATAATATTTACGTTCTCGAAAATCTTCCACTACAAAATCGATGTATTAATGATTTATTATCCAGATTCAATCAGTCAAACAGTCATAGAGAATTCTTGTATCATTCACCCGATCATCCGTTTACAATATATCTAAATTAGTTTAGGAGATAGACATGGAAAATAATTTTCTCTGGTGGAGAGATGGCGTAATTTATCAAATATATCCACGTTCTTTTTCTGATAGTAATAACGATGGCTTTGGCGATCTCCTCGGAATTATCAGCAAACTAGAATACCTTTCAGAACTTGGTGTAGATGCAATCTGGCTTTCGCCCATTTATCCGTCACCTGACAAAGATTTTGGGTACGATATAGCCGATTATTTTGACATCGACCCAAGATTTGGAACTATGGCCGATTTTGATCTCCTTCTGCATGAAGCACACAAACGCAATATTCATATCGTCCTAGACCTTGTCCTCAATCACATCTCGGATCAGAGTACCTGGTTCCAGGCTTCGAAATCTTCCCGTGATAATCCCTATCGTGATTGGTTTATCTGGCGAGAAAACCCCAAAGGGAAACAGTATCCGCCAAATAATTGGCACTCCAATTTTTGGGGATCAGCCTGGAAATATGATAAAACAACCGAACAGTATTATTATTATATGTTTCTAAAAGAGGAACCTGATCTAAACTGGCGTAATCCTGATGTCTACAAAAAGATGATGGATGTCTTCAAGTTCTGGCTCAATCGAGGCGTGGATGGTTTTCGTCTGGATGTCTTCAATGAATATTTCAAAGACGACCAGTTCCGCGATAATCCACCTAAATTAGGAATTCGTCCCTTTGAGTGGCAAAAGCATATTTTCGATGTCAACCGCCCAGAAATGATGGGTGCACTTAAAGATATCCGTGCTATTTTAGATAGCTACCCGGAAAGGTATGCGGTTGGCGAAACATTCCTTGCCACCACGAGCGAGGAAGCCGCAAAGTATGTTGGTCCAGACAAGTTACACGCTGCTTTTGATTTCACTTTCTTGGAATGCCCCTGGAATTCCAAATGCTTTTCCTCCATCATAACCAGGTGGAATAGTCTTCTATCAAGAAATGATGGTTGGCCCAATTATGTTCTTAACAATCATGACCAACCCCGTTCCGCCACCCGTTATGGAAAGCGAGAAGAAGATGAGAGAATGAAAGTCGCCGCTGCCATGCTCCTGACACTACGCGGAACCCCCTTCCTGTACTACGGTGAAGAAATTGGTATGCGTGATATTAAGCTTAAAAGAAACGAAATTCTAGATCCGGTTGGTAAACACTATTGGCCTTTCTTTGTTAGCCGTGATGGCTGCCGCTCACCGATGCAATGGGATTCAAGTGAAAATGCCGGTTTTAGCAAAAGGAAACCCTGGTTAAAAGTTCACCCGAATTACCTGAAGCGCAATGTAAAAAACCAAAAAGAAGACCCAAATTCGCTGCTGAATTTCTATAAAAACCTACTGACTATTCGCAAAACTACTCCCGCTCTACAAAAAGGCTCACTTGTCCTTGTTACCTCTAACTCGCGCCGCTTGCTGGCTTACATACGTCAGGATGTAAGCCAAACTGTTCTGGTGGTGCTCAATTTCAGTCACCATAAAGCACGTCTGGCCATGGGATCACAGTTGAGAGGAAAAGACTGGCAACTCCTGCTTTCCAACAAACGCAGCCTTGTGCCTGAGATAAAAAATAACTGGTTACCTCTCGTAGGAGATGAAGCCAGTCTCTACATTTATAAAAATAAAAAATAAGGAGATCGTGCGCATAACACTATGCGATTTCTCGACCCATCCCGTGGCCCGTTTTCTTAATCTTGAAGCGTAGTGTGGCCCTTCATCCTAATCGATATATTCTGCATTGATCATCTGGTCGCTGTATTTAAAGATGATGTAAGGAAGGCAAAACCAAAGGGGATTATTTTGGGGTAGTCATTGCAGTAAACTCCTGGTAGACGGTCATGGCTGCCCTGGGTGCCTGTTTACTGACCAACTTGAATGCGATTAGTTGGAAAATGCACGATGCGATTTCTTTTTTCCCATGCCTGGCGATAGAGAAAGCCAGGTGGGTTATCGGGGACTATACCATCGATTTTATCGATCCAATGATCCGTGTTCTCTCTGGCTTCTGAGAAACAGAGGTCTGTTACCATGCGTTTTTCCTCAAGATTATTGTCTACATCTTGAATTGCCCTGGCTCTTTCTAAAAATGTCGCTTCTGCCATTTTTTGTTCTGTCTGTATCATTGGCAGACATTTTTGTGGGGCTTTGATTATTGAGCGATGGAGCAGTTCATGATGCCACCATAAATGGTCAGGATTAAATTCAGCCGTTGAAGGAACCTGCGTGCCGGGTAAACCGCTGTTAAACCACACTGGCTTGAAGAGTGATGTACAGGGGGCGGAAGTGCCTGTCACCCAAAGTGTTATGCCTTTTTCGTTGATTCGGGCGACGAGGGAACCAGTTGTTTGCGAACCTCGGATGGGACCGTATCCAGCGTGCATGCAAACATTGGCACCAGTCATCGCTTTGTGTGATGGGAACCCATCGCGATGATGGCGCAGCAACTCAAACAGGAATTCTTCCGTGATATCCCCTTTTGCCTGGCTCAATGCCTCGTAGGTTTCATAGTTTCTGCGTTTTGAATCTGAAAAATGGGTATAGAGGGTATCCGAATAATGCTTGTGAAAATTAAACTCTTCCGCAGTTCGGCACCAGCCATTATCGACTGCCTGCTGGACCAGGTTTTCTGAACATCGATCATAATCATTCTGTATCGAAATACGATTGGAGATGCTGGCGATCTGGTCAACTTTTTTGAGTGCCCACTCTTTTCCCACTGTTTCAAGGATCAGTGCGCCTTGCGGGTCGGCAATCAGATAGCTGTTGTGGTAAACCAATGGCTTTTCATAACCACAATTGCCAGATTGCCCGTATTGCTCCAACAGATCAATAATGACCTGGGCTGCATCATCCGCCGTAGCAGCTCGTTCTAATGCTAACCGCAGAAAATCCATCCCAATTAATCCAGGTTCTTTTCCTGCAGGGATTTTTGAGAACACCGCTTCATTACCGATCACCACCCCATATTCATTGGCCCCCATCTCAGCACCCCAGATCCAAAAAGGTTTGCATAGAAAAACGGCATGCGTATGTTCTACCTGAGGAATCTCCACATACGTACATTTCACAGTTTGATCCTGTTGGGTTACAGCTGGCAAGAATACCAGTTCGTGAACTTCATTCGGGTCGCGATCACTATTTTTTGCGAATAATACACTGCCATCAGCTGTTGCATCAGATAACACCACCAGGGTATCGCACATAAGGAACTCCTTTTCTCATTACATTAATTCTAACATTAATGAGCAAATTGAAACCTATTACTTTGGTATTTACTACACGCTTATTCAGAAACACCGGACATCTCAGCCGCGAAGTTCTTTCGCTTTCGCAAGGACGTTCTCAACGGTAATGCCGAATTCTTTGGTAAGAGTCTGGTAAGGAGCAGAAGCGCCAAAGCCATTCATGCCGAGGATATTGCCTTTATCGCAACGTAGCGTTCCCAACCCATGGGAGTGGCGGTGATCATGGACTTGTTTACTCGCAGTATTCTTGGATGGAGGTTGAGGAAGCATATTGACCATTATTTGGCAAAGGATGCCTTGAAGATGGCCTTGAAAAATGGCAAATCAACCAAACACCATAGTGATCAAGGAGTGCAATATGCCGCGCGTGAATATGTGGATTGCCTGCAATTTGAAAAGATTGCGATCAGTATGTCGAGGCCGGGCTGTCCCCAGGAAAATGGGTATGCAGAACGTGTAATCGAACCATTAAAGAAGAGGAGGTATACTTAGCGGAATATCAAAGTTTTCAAGATGAGAGAGAACAAATTGGGTATTTCATTGAGCGTGTGTATCAGCAAAAACGAATTCACTCTTCTCTGGGCTATGTGACACCAGAGGAATTTGAACTCCAATGGAAAAGTGTTCACTCTCACCATGAAATACCCCTTAGCAAGGGATTTTTTGTGTCCAGTTTTATGAGTCCAGTACATTCTATAATGAACCCCAGAAACGAGACCACCAGCTAAGGTAAAATAAAGACAGCTTGTGGAGGCAACGCATGACAAAACAGAGAAGGCAATATAGCAATCAGTTCAAGTTCAAAGTGGCAATGGAAGCAATCAAAGGGTTGGCAACGGTGAATGAAATAGCCAGCCAACATAATGTGCATCCGAATCAAGTCAGGAACTGGAAAAGCCAGTTGCTGGCGGAAGGAGCCGGGGTTTTTGAGCGCAAAACAGGCCAGCGTCGGCAGGAGCAAGAAAATCAGGAATCAAAACTATATGAACAAATCGGACGACTCAAGATGGAGCTTGAGTGGTTGAAAAAAAAAGTGGACGAAATCGAGTGAGAGCAAACGAAAAATGATAGAACCCCACCATCCGAAATTGAGCATTCGACGGCAATGTCAACTGATTGGTTTGAATCGAGCCACCTACTATAGGAAACCAATGGTAGTTTCTGAATTGAATTTGAAGTTAATGAAAACGATAGACAAGGAATATACAAAGAGGCCCTTTTATGGGTATCGCAAGATGACGCGCCTGCTTCAAGAGAGGCATGGCTATGGTGTGAATCATAAACGGGTGGCTCGATTGATGCAGACAATGGGTCTGCAGGCCGTGTGTCCGCGTCCAAAAACCAGTATTCCAGATCAAGAGCATAAGAAATATCCATATCTGCTGCGAAATGTCGAAATCAAGCATCCCAATCAGGTCTGGTCAACGGACATTACTTATGTTCCCATGCCGGGTGGCTTCATGTACTTGACGGCGGTGATGGATTGGCATCAGTGTAATAGGTCTGGGTGCTGCCTTCCTCGGACAAAATCTGCGTCTGTTCTCGATGGTTGAGGTGA
>CAZQSG010000108.1:0-7410 GCA_964595925.1 uncultured Anaerolineaceae bacterium
TTTCCGGCATAGGCTGAAAGATCAATTGCTTCTTCAAACCATTCGTCCCGAACACCGTTATACCCCCACCCATAATTATTCCCTACAGGGTCAGAATTCGTACCGGAAGGTGTTTCAATGTAATTCCAATTCTCCCCATCTTCTGAAACCATTAAGTAGAGATAATCATAATCGGTTTCAATGTCATACCACAACCAGTAACTGGCTGTAATATCTTCACCCACGGGAACATCCCTGAAATCGAATTGACGCATGAAGCGCATATCTGACTGATCTCCTTTGTTCGACCAGATTGCGAATTTCCCAGAATGCGGGGAAACGGGCAACAGTTCAACCGTTTGCTCCCCTTGAAATTTCAGAGTCATTTTTTTATCACAATTGATCTCGTAATAATCGACACCAAATTGTTTAACGTCGCTCTCGATCATCGTGCCAGAACATTCTTCAATCCACTCTGTTGTTGAAGCACCATAAATATCGCTCAGCGAGTTGTAATCAAAACGTCCATCCCCGATTTTCTCATCTAACAGGAAATTCGCAATGGTCCAATCTCGAAATAACATATCCGCTGTTACAGGAAGACCTGATTGTATATCGGTAATGAAATTTTCTTCCAGCACTGCATCCACACTGGCAAGTCCATTTTGAGGATGGGCCACCAAATCCTTCGTTATCTGCTCCCCAAAGCGGTCCATAAAATAAGTTACGAACAGGAAACCGGCTCCATAATGCGGGGTGGTCTCACTCGGATTATTCGGCCAGTCATTCAACTGCAAATCCGTATCCCACAAATAGAGAGAGTCAAAACCGCTGTCATAATAACCATTTAGAAGAGCAGCCAACTCGGAGAAACCTTCATTGAGCCAACTTGTTTCATTCAAATCTTGATACCAGTGAATCATATGCTGAAACTCATGCGCCAGTACACCATAGGTAAAACGTTCGTTCAATCCAATCGTATCTGCATTCAGCATGAAGGTCTCATGTGCATTTGAATGTTCAAAAGCCATCGGGTGAACAGAATCAACAGAAGAAAAATATCCAGCCACATTGAATCCCAAACCACGCGCATAAATGATATATAAATGCTCATCATTATCAATCCCCGGCCGCCACTCGCTGCCAAAAAAAGCACGGTTGGTAGGATAAATCTTCTCTTCAAACGTATCTGCCAGTGCTGCCAGATGCATTTCGTCGTAGCTTACCCCTTCTTCAATCCAAAAATAGGCATGCTCGGTAATATATGCCAGACGCGCTTGCTGTTGAAAAGAGGTTGTTGTGTCTGTGTCTGTCAACCAGAAGGACTCGATATCGCCGATTTCATACTTTGGCGGAGTTTCATAGGCCACCAAGGGAATACTTTCAACACCTTTCAGGCGCATTGCAAGTTCTTCTACATCTGCCATCGGAACGAGAGCATTTTTCAGGGACTCCAGTGTAATCCATCCATCAGAAGTTTCATAATTGAAAATCTCATCCTCAGAAGTTTCATCACTGATAATCTCATCTTCAAAAGTTTCATCACTAGACATTTCATCGTCAGGTTCTACAATTTCCGTTGCAGTGATAATAACAACTTCTTGTGTAACTTCAATTACCATATCATTTTGTGAATCGAGAGCAAACGGCTCATCAAACTCATCACCTCTATTGATGACCATATTTGTAATAGCTATCGCTCCGCCACACAGGAGAGAGATACAGCAGAAAATAAGACAAATCGATAATAAAATGATAAGTACAAGAGGAACTGAATTTCTTTTTTGGAGCATATCATTTCTCCCGATTGATTAACCGAAGCCGATAATTGGCAGGTTGCTGAGTATAACGGGTTGTCCCGCTGATAAGAATACTGGTTTTATTAAAATTATCATTCAAGGAGACAGGAATAGTAAATGTTTCGCCACCCCAAAATTGATATTTTTCAATCACTGTCTGAGCGCCATCCTCATAAATTACCGATACCGCAAAACGCTGCGCCAGTATGTTTTGCACTCGAACAAACCCCTCGGGCTGCCAGCCACCCTCATCACTCTCAAAATTCGCAAAATAACCGATCGCATCAATCCTAAGCTCATCTAACAGCAGCCCTTCACCATTAAGTGCCGCATCCGTCACATACTCAAACCGCAGCCATATATTTTTGCCGGCATATTCTGAGAGATCAACCGCTTCTTCTATCCACCCGCCGCTGCTGCCGTTGTAACCCCATCCATAGTTGTTGCCAACCGGGTCACTGTCTGTACCTGATGGTGTCTCTACCATTTCCCAGGAGTCTCCATCTTCGGATACCAATAAATACAAATAATCATATTCTTCTTCCAGGTCATACCAAACTGAATAAGATAATTCAATCGGCCCAGAAACGTTAGATAAATCAAATTCACGTGTCAAACGCATGTCTGATTGGTCGCCCTTATTTGAGTAGAAAGCAAATTCTCCCTCAATCGGATCAACTGGCAGCACACCGACTTCACCCACACCTTGAAACTCCAGCATGTACTCCCCTGAACAACTCAGAACCAGTGGATCAACCCCATATTGATTTACAACGCTTTCCAACCATTCTCCATCTTCACAATTCTTATATTTTGGATTTAACAAATCAACGTCTAATCCCATTGGATCATAGAAATGGTAGGCATATTGCCCTTCAGCCACGCTGGCATCATTTAGCGAATTGGTGATTGCCCAGTCCATGAAAACATCTTCAGCCGTCAAAATTTCTTTAGTCTCGCCATCACGAATGTCCAGTTCAGTTAATACCTGGTCAATACTTGATAAACCGTCTGCCTGGTTATGAACTAGCGCCCTGGTGGCTTCTTCACCAAATCGATCCAGAAAATACTGCATAAACAAAAAGGACGAACCATAGTGCACACCCTGATTCATCGGGTCTATCGGCCAGGTATTCAATTGTATATCTTGCCCCATCAGATAAATTGATTCAAACCCGCCCGGGTTATAACCATTTAACACGACTGCCAGTTCAGAAAATCCTTCATTCATCCAGGTCGTCTCATTCCTGTCCTGGTTCCAGTGAATCATATGTTGAAATTCATGTGCCAGCACACTGTAAGTGTAAGGATCACCAAGCGATGTGCTATCCGCGCTAAACACAAATGCTTCGTGCGCATTCGAATACGGGTGCAAAGCGGGATGAACGGAATCGATAGAGGAAAAATAACCTGCCACATTGCCACCCAATCCTCGTGCATAAATGATATATAGATGCACGTCTTCATCAATACCCGGAGTGAATTCGGAACCAAAGAATTCCCGATTGGTGGGATATATCTGGGTCTCGAATACTTCAGCTAAAGCACGAAGATCATCAGCATCAAACTCAACACCATTTTCAATCCAAAAATAACTATGGCTGGTTTCATATTTAAGACTGGCTGTAATTTGGAAGGTGTCATTTGTATCAGAATTTGAAATCCAGAAATTTTCCTGATCTTCCAATGCATATTCTTTTGCAGGGATCGTTGCAGGAACATCAACGATGTTAGATAATCGTTTCCCCAAATCACGTAAATCTACATTCGGGATAACGACGTCTTCGAATACGCTGACCATCTCAAACGCCACATCTGTTGGTGGAGCGAACTTCTCGACAGGAAAATCTTCCTGCTCCACCATGTTCATTCCTGTTTGAACTCCCTCAACGATAGATGGTGCAATTAATAATGCTGCACCACCTATCACAAAAGCTATGCAACAACACATAAAAAGAAGCACCAGACATAGGATGATTAATATCCATATTGTTTGTTTTTTCATCAATAAGACTCCTAATTCTTTAGAGCAAGTGGTTTCGAAACACCGTGCGATTGAGTATACGCTGAAAGCACCAGTCCAAAGGAAAACCAATAATAGGGTAATGCAAATGAATCGACTGAAAACCCTTCTACTACTAACGCTGCTGTCACAAAGATGCCCATTAAACCCATCTGACGCAGTAACGGAGATTTCTTTTGCAGCAGTTCACGTGCTGTTTGCCAGTTCCCCAGCAACCAGATCATAAATGCAGAAAACCCTAAAATGCCAGTTTCAGCTAACAACCGCGACCATAGATTCTTGGGGTTTAGAACTGATGAAGAATGCCACATCAGGGAACGCACCTCGGGAAATGTCCAACTGTAATGCGGTAGAGCATCCATGAAAAAGAAACCGCTATTTCCTAAACCAACACCAAAGAGCGGATGTTCTGCAAAGACATTCCAGCCTGCCATCCAGAATGAAATACGAGGCCCCAAATCCATATTTCCCAAATAACGATATAACCACTGATCCTGGGATAAATCAATTTCAAAGAATGTTGCCATCCGCGGATCAATTTTAACAAAGATAAAAACAGCAGATATCAATACGATAAGATAAGCCATGATCAGCAAAACCATAAGTCCTATCCGTAGCCGGAATCGGACTTGTTTTCGTTTTTTCAATGAGCTGGTTTTTTCATCCCGAAATATCTTCATTCTTTTTGAAACAAACCCAAAGACCCAATCTAGAAATCGATGATTAATCTGCAGGAAGAAAACCCCAAGCATCATAAAAAATGAGAGATAACCAACCCGGGACAGACTCAGGAATAGGGCAATCACACCCAGAAATAATAATCCATTCTCTAATGAAAAACCAAACACACGCTTTCTGTAAACAGAATATTTTTGAACAGTTGCGGAGAACCATAATGGCAGATAGAGGCAGTTGAGTTGGTGAGCGAAAAAGGAAGGCTCCAATGCCAAACCCGTCACCCGATTCCCGTAGAGAACACCCGTAGAGAAGAAACGATGAAAAATCTCCATCACTGCTGGATACCCACCATAAATACGCCATGCTAATGCTTGAGCCAAAGACCATAAAAGGACAAACAAACCACTCCAATTAAGCAGCCGAAAAGTTTGCTGCAAACGTCCTGGGGATTCCGTCCATTTTGCAGTCACCATAAACATTGCAGCACCAATGAAAAGAGTGAGTATTGATTGGGCTTGTTCAAGAATAATTTTGTTGCCCTTGTAGGGGGGAATTGTGATAAAAGCGGATAAAGCAGTGCTTAATAAAGCAAAAATGATAAAAGCAAATAATAGCAAATGTTGTTTCGCAATTCGTTCACCTTTCCAGATTAAGGGAAGGTACCAGAACACCAGCATTAATAATAAAAATATACCTGACGGAAGGCCAATCACATCAGAGCCAACCAGACGAACAATCAAAGGGAAGCTGGTCACTGGCAGAAGGATCACCAGAAATACCCAGCTGATTTTCATACTCTTGATTCGAATTTGTTGAATTATTGACAAAGGATCAACCTCACTGCATCCGATTAGAAAATAAAATCATTAGCATCGTGCTATAAATTAAGAAACCAACCAAAAGACCAGCTAGGATTAAATATGAAAGATTATATTGATGAGATTGCACCAAAAGATTCATTGGTTCCCCCACCCATAAAGCTTCAATAACTCCAGTTGAATCAGCACCCACTTCATACACTTCATTCTGGCCTTCATTCTTAAGGTATTCTGAAAGCGAAGGATCGCATACAAACTGGTTGATTGAAGCTTTCTCATCCAGACAGGTCAACTTCAGGCTTTCTCCCCCGTTTAAAGTTTTCGTTTCTTCAACCCACTCCTGTAATTGGAGAGAGGTTTCCTCTCCCCATATCTGCAACAGTATTTCAATCTGCATTGGATCCATATCGGCTGTAGAAAGCACAATGTGATCATGATTCATCATCACGGTTGTTTTTTCGATGAACGTCTCCTCGCTCATCTCCAGTTCCTTCTCTGCCAGACGCTCGATAACACGATTCAATATTGGATCCGCATCAACTGCATTAAGAACAATGGAAAGAGCGGCGTCTTTTTGGTACTCTTTAATTTCGCCAGAGAGAACAGTACGAAAGGAAACAGGGATTGAAATCTGACCTTCATAGATTTCTGGCTGGTTTTGCCCAAAAACAAAAGCTGATAAACCGCCAGCGAGGCACAAAATTAAACCAAACAACCAGAAGTGACGGAATGTAAGAAGCAAATCTTTCAGGCTAAAATCAAATTCAGTCACAGCGTATGTTCCAACTCATTCTCTCAATCTAATTTACAAACAATGATGAAAAAACTGTCTGTCTCTTTTTATGCATTTGCTTTTATCCAGTTTTCATGATCAATCTGACTTCTAATCATTTTATCATACACAGATTTTTAAGATTCGCGAAAATAACCTCATAAATGAATTTGCATTACAGGAAAATATCACCTCCTGCACCATAATAGACAACCCTATTATCCTTTTCAATCCAATTGTTTATACCCAAGTCTCATTCCTTTTAAAAACAAACTCCTAATTTTCTCAAGAGCGAATGAGGCGCCTATGATTCTTAACAATTACAGAAAGAGATTCAGGTTATATCTACAAACGATTTAGCTTGACCAACCCATAGCGCAAGGCTGATATGACCGCCTGTGTTCGATCAGAAACCCCTAATTTTCCAAACAAATTGCTTGCATAATTACGAATCGTTCCTTCTGAAAGATACAGGGTTCGGGCGATATCAGTATTTGATAAGCCCTGAGCCATCAACTCCAAAAGTTCCTGTTCACGATCACTTAGTTCTATATGGTGAGCTTCAGAAGAACTTTGAATCGGTTGAGATACGCTGTCAATCACCTTTCCTGCGATGCCTGGATCTAAATAATGCTTCCCATTAATGGTTTCAATAATTGCCTCGCGAAGATCACTCCCCGGCGTATCCTTTAGTAAATAACCAGAAGCCCCGCTGCGCAACGCATCCAAAATCCAGGACTCATCGTCATATGTTGTTAATACCAGCACCTTGATTTTTGGGTAATGCTGAAGAACCTGCTTTGTGGCAACAACCCCATCCATCACCGGCATTTTCAAGTCCATTAAAACCAGATCAGGTTCTAACTCCTTAAGTTGGCTTAACAAATCCTCGCCGTCACAGGCTGTCCCGATAACCTTAATCCGTGTATCTGCATCTAATATCGTTCGCAAACCCTGACGCACAATTTCTTGATCGTCGCAAATGATTACCCGTGCTGTCATTAAATAATCACCTCAAATCGAATTCTTGTTCCCTGAACCTTCCCACTTTCAATCTTCAATTCCCCTCCCATCATTTCTGCACGCTCTTGCAAACCATTTATGCCATAACCAGAGTTTTTTGCCAAAGATTTCGTTTCGAATCCTACACCGTCATCATCCACCAGCAAAAGCAATACATGATCCTTATAATCTAAACTCACCTTGATATACGTGGCTTTAGCATGTTTCAGAGAATTTTTTAATGATTCCTGAACAATTCGATAAATCGTTTGCTCCATCTCCTTCGATAAAATCGGGATTCTACGACTAAGATCAAGAGCTATACTTGGTCCATCAACA
>CAZQSG010000109.1:0-7391 GCA_964595925.1 uncultured Anaerolineaceae bacterium
AAGATCAAAGAATTACAGCCAAATCATGGGCTGCTGAAACTTTACTCTCCCGAAAATGCACCTTTCCGCTTTCAGGCAAAAACAATACCAGAAGCAAAAGAATGGCAGAGAACCACCCGCATTCGTCTTCAAGAAGCTCTAGGATTTCAATCATTGCCTGAGTCCCCTCTCAATCCAACAATGATAGAAGAAGTAGATAAAGGGGACTATATTCGGCAAAAATGGACTATCCAGACCTGGCAATATTCAATCATGCCTTTCTACCTGCTAATCCCCAAAAAAACTGCCCCCCCCTTCACTCCTGTCATCGCCTTCCATGGCCATGGATATGGCGTAAAAGATATTGTAGGCCTCTGGGAAGACGGTGATGAACGCGATACCGTTGACGGATACAATAAAGATTTCGGGGTTGCTCTTTGTCACCGCGGATTTCTAGTCGCTGCTCCTGAAATTTCTTGCTTTGGGGAAAGAACAACCGATTTCTCATATATTGACGGTTTTGATGATGGGCAAACCTGCGATTATATAGCCCATATCGCTGGTTATCTTGGTGGTACTCCACTGGGACTTCGCATCCATGATGGCAAAAAGTTAATCGATTATCTGGCTACGCGCAATGATATCAATATCGAACTGCTAACTGCAATGGGAATCTCGGGTGGAGGAATGCATACCTTCTTTTCTACCGCCCTTGATCTTCGCATCAAAGCCGCTGTCATATCGGGTTATTATTGCACCTTCCGAGATTCCATTCTCGCAATGGATCATTGCGAATGTATGTTTGTCCCCGGTCTCGGACAATTTGGAGAAATGTATGACCTGATCGGATTAATTGCCCCTCGCCCTGTGTTGATTGAATCTGGCGATCATGATTCTATTTTCCCACGTGATGCAGTCTTAAAAAGTGTAAGTATCGCTAAAGAGAATGTTTATTCAGTATGGAACAAGGAAAAAGTTCTAAAAACGGATTATTTTGAAGGACGCCATCAAATCAGCGGTAAAAAAGCCTATGATTTTCTCTGGGAGAATGCACATTCTTCATCTTAATTAAATGTAACGAATCAGAGCTTAGTTTCATCTCAATCAATCTGTGATCACATCCCTGGCCCAATCCCGTTCGCGCATATACCAATCGACCATACATTGAATCCCTTGATCCATCGTAAAGCGGGGTTCCCAGCCAAGTAATGTTCGTGCTTTATTTACGTCTGCTTCGCTTGTAAGCATATCTGCTTTAATTGCTGGATATTTTCTCAGGTTCGCCTTTTTACCAATTTTTTCTTCCAGAATGTGAATCATTTCATTAATCGTGATTACTTCGTGTCCACCCAAATTTATGATTTCATACCCCACAGGCTTCAACCCCAGGATAGTACCTCGGGCGATATCATCCAGATAGGTAAACCCGCGAGATTGTTCACCATCCCCATATAATTGCACTTCACGTCCTTCAGTAATCCACTGTCCAAAGCGAAACATGACCATATCGGGGCGCCCAGCCGGACCATAAACAGTAAAGTAACGGAAAACCGTCACATCAATTCCATGCAGGAAGTGGTAGGCATGAGCCATCACCTCCGCGCCCTTCTTTGATGCTGCATACGGCTGTAAAGGTAGACTGCTGCCAGCAGTTTCTGGTGTTGGCAGCGGAGCATCGTTTCCATAAATACTGGAGGTAGAAGCTTGAATAAATTTCGGAATATTGTTCAGCCGGCATAATTCCAGCATATTTAATGCCCCAATAGTATTGGTGTCAACAAACAGCCATGGATTTTCCACACTTGAACGCACACCAGCCCGCGCTGCCAGATTGAAAACAGCTTCGAATTTCTTATTAGAAAAGGCAGCTTTCATCGCCTCGAAATCAGAGATGTCCTCCTGAACAAAATTAAAATTCGACTGCTCTTGGAGAAGGTTCAACCTGTAATGTTTTAATTTGACATCATACGCATCATTCAGGTTATCCACCCCGTATACCGTATGACCCGCTTCAAGCAGCATCTGACTGACGCGTGAAGCAATAAAACCGGCAGCACCTGTCACAATGTAATTCGCCATAATGATTAATTCCCTTTCAAGACAACTCATTTATTATACAAAGATAGCTTCCTCTTCCAGAACTCCGCACGATATTCCAGAGAAATTTGACGAAAGTATTCTTAATTTTACCTTATATAATATCAAGTATCTTTTTGTCCCAGCTCATCCCACCGCAAATAAGCTTTTTCAAGCAATTCTTCCAATTGATGATATCGATCAGTATCTGTTTTAACTGCTTCTGGAGAACGGTGATAAAATGCCGGATTGCCCATCTCTGTCATGATACCACTTAATTCAACGTCGAAACCCTCGATTTGTTCAGGCAAGCTTTCCAATTCCTTTCTTTCTTGAAAAGTAAGCCTGTTATCATTCTTTCTCTTTATTACATTTGATTTTGTTTTTTTTATATTAACATCAATGGCCTTGGATATCGAGCCTTTCTTTTCTTTCATCCAATCGTCAAATCCACCTATATATTCCGCTGTATTTCCCGAGCCATCCAGAATGATTGTGCTGGTTACCAGGTTATTCAGAAAAGCTCGATCATGACTCACTAATAATAACGTGCCCTCAAAAGTGAGAAGCATATTCTCCAATATTTCAAGAGTCTCAATATCTAAATCATTGGTAGGTTCATCTAGAATCAGAAGATTACTGGGTTGTGCAAACAGGCGCGCCAGCATCAAACGATTACGTTCTCCTCCCGAAAGAGAAGTTATTGGTGCATTGATTAATTCTTTCGAGAATAGAAAATCGCCCAAATAACCTATCAGATTCCTGGGTCTGCCATTAATGGTAACGAAATCACGACCTTGTCCCACATTATCTATAATCGATTTTGATTCATCTAACTGTGCTCGAAGCTGATCAAAATAGGCAATTTCAATGTTAGTTCCTAATCGAATATTTCCTGACCACGGGTTTAATTCTCCTATCAATAATCGCAGCAATGTTGTCTTGCCACTGCCGTTAGGACCAACGAAACCTACTCTATCACCCCGCATAATGGTCGTCGAAAAGTTCGATATGATTTTTTGTTTCTCATACGAAAAGCAAACCCCTTTTGCTTCAACTACTAACTCCCCTGATCGTCTTGCCTTTTCGATTTGAAGACGAACCTTGCCTGGTTGCTCACGCCTCTCTTGACGAATTCTTCGTAATCGTTCCAAAGACCGCACACGTCCCATGTTACGAGTTCTTCTTGCTTCCAAACCACGTCGAATCCACTTTTCTTCCTGAGCCAACTTCTTATCGAATTCCTCATTCCGCACTTCTTGTGCGTCAACCATAGCCTCTTTTCGTTTGCGGAACGTTTTATAATCACAATTCCAATCAAAAAGCTCCCCGCGATCCAATTCTACAATACGAGAGGACATATGATCCAGAAACATTCGATCATGAGTAACAAAAATCAGTGTCCCCCCCCACCGTTTGAGAAATTGTTCCAACCACTCAATAGCATCAATGTCCAAATGATTGGTTGGCTCATCCAATAGCAGCAACTCTGGATTTCTGACCAGCCCCTTCGCCAGTAGTACACGTCGTTTCATCCCGGCAGAAAGCAATTCAAACCGGATATCGCCATTTAATTTAAATTTTGAAATCACTTGATCCACTTGAATCTCTCGCTGCCAATCTTCTTCATCAACATCATCCGTAAAATGATGAGAATCCAGACCTGCTGCGATTATATCCCTGACTGATCCAGTCAGATTCTTTGGCACCTCTTGTAGTAAGTGAGCTGATCGCAATTGCTGTTGACGACTTACTTCCCCATTATCGGGTTTAATATCGCCATGAATCAACCTTAACAGTGTAGATTTTCCCACCCCATTCCGCCCTAAGAGACCAACCTTCTCACCGCGTTCAATCTGCAAATTTGCATCTTGAAGAAGAATGGGACCTCCAAATGTTAGGGCTACATTTTTCAAACTTACAACAGCCATAAACAGTTTTCCTTCCTTGAGAGTTTATCTTGCGATTCGAGTAAAATAATAGTGCACTAGACGAAAAACATTAAGAATTATCAATCACACTAAAATGTATACTTCTGCCTGTCTCTACTCATTAAAATGCATATATTCTCTCATCTTCCGATCTTCACAGATGAAAGACAGACCATCATCATAGTGCAGTAAATACTCATCATACACTTTTTCACAATCAGGTTCTTTGTAATGAACAATGATAGTTAACTTTCCTTCATCCAGAAATCCTTGAAGGGTTTCATCTTCCCACCAATTTTTATCATTATAAATAGACTCAATGGTAATTCCATCAAATTTTTCCGCACCTGTACGGGTGCTTTTGGCCATACACAACATTCCCTGCTCGTGAGTATAGTCACATAGCTCTTGAAAATACTTTTCTCCATCGTCAGAAGTCGCCTGAATTTGATAATGTTGACGATTCTTCTCGTCAAATGCCCAGTCCATGTTGTCGAATTCAACCCAATCACAGCCCCAGTCTGCCATTTGATCAATACGCTCTTTCATAATCGAGACGATTCCTGTTGCAGTTTCATTCACAAAATACTCACCAGCCCATTCCCCCCATTGCTTTTCCACTAAGAAAGGCCGCATCGCAGAAAAGTCATCCCTCCAATCTTCGCCAGTTCCAATACTAATGTAACATCCTACAGAATTCCCGCCATCTTTAATTTCAGGGATTTGTTCAGGAATAGTGTTTTCTGAAAACGGGTCAACCAGCACATAACATCCACGAGCATCTTTCAGAATAGTGTTAATGCTATCCTCTCGATACGTTTCCTGATACGCCTGATTGTAAACACAACGCGGTTCCATGAGACTTTTATTAACCGCAGCATCTAGAGGATTCTTACCATTTGAACAACTCAGTAAAACCATATAGATAATAAAAAGGAGAAATAATATCAGTTTCTTTCGCATATTATGACAAAATCCTGTTTCTTTGAAATTCTTTTATAGAACTGGTGCCTTAACGTATTTATTCCCGCTCACCCCCTGATTATCGGGCTGGGAGAAGTGTTAATTTTCCTCAGTCAGATCCATATAGTAATGTACGGCGGGCAGTACTCGTTTGAAACCGGCTTTTTCGTATGATCGCCGGGCAGGTGCGTGTGAGGGATCTCCACCCGTGCCAACCTCGATGAATTTCATACCAGCTTCTTTCATTTTCTGAATCGCAAAGAGGTTCAACGCTGTTCCAATACCTTCATTTTGGGCATCAGGATGCACGGCCAGGAAATAAATTTCTCCTTTTTTGACTTCCTGATTCAACTCAAGCGTTGTAAAACCTACCACTCTCCCCTCCACTTCAGCAATGTAGGTATCAAACTTGTCCGTTTCTCGGCACACTCTTTCCATCTCTTCACGCTGGGTCTTTTCCCAATCTGGATATATAATCTTAAACACAGTCGGTCCCATGATTTTCTCAAACGATTCAAACACAGGCTCCCATGCCAACAAACCTAATTCAACGATAGCTTCCACATCCTCTTTCGTACAAAGTCGTATTTTCTTTTCCATTCATAATCCCTTCAATATATTATTTCACAACAGAATTCATTTGAACTTTGTAGTCATTAACTTTATCGAATAATAAAATTGGCTTCTACTCTAAATCCAAGTAAGGTTTATAATAATGTTCAAATTATAAACCCTTGTCTTAAAATCTTGCAGGAACTTCCCATGCAGAACTTCTTATATAAAGAACTTACACAAACCGATCTCCATGTGAAATCATTAATTAAATTCAACCGTTTTCAGGAAACAACAAAGACCTGGGTGAACCATGATGGTGAGTTGCGGTTGGAAGATACCCATTTTGTTGACGAATGGGATGCAAAGAAAAAAGCACAGGTCATTGAATCACTCCAACAATGTATTTCCAACGGGGGAATAGTTGTGGGAGCCTATCAAGAAAATACTTTGATCGGTTTTGCTAATTTCAAAAACCATTCTTTCGGCTCAAATAACCAATACCTTGAGTTATCTTATATTCATGTCTCAAATGAAATCCGTCATGCAGGTATCGGTCGAAGGATGTTTACGATTTGTTGCGATAAAGCCAGAGCTAGGGGTTGCAAAAAGCTATACATCAGTGCTCACCCCTCACAAGAAACACAAGCCTTCTACAACGCGATGGGCTGTGGTTCTGCGCAAGAGATCAATCAGGAGATATTCAAGCAAGAACCTCTGGATATTCAATTGGAATACATTTTATAATCTCTATCTTTCTTTCAATGAATCCTGATTTTATTTTAGAAATTGAGAATCCCATTGTCGATAACTCATCAGGGAGACTCAGCACTGCTTTGTTGAGTTCCATTTGATAATAGAACCTCTTTTCAGATTTTTTCATTTAATTTCTCAAATTATTTCTGCTAAATCATTCGTTATAATTTCTTAGGACTGATAATTAGGTAAAAGGTATACACATCCCGTGAGGAATGCAAATTATGGCAAGTATGCATGAAGTTCCCTTTGAAGTACATTCCAATATCCGTTTTGGTTTAATTGGCGCAGGTGAACGTGGTCGTGGATTATTAAATGATTTACTAGCATGTCAGGGACTTGAAGTGAAAGCAATTGCAGATACAAACCAACAAAATATTGACCTGTCCACCAAACAGGTGATTGATGCCAGACAACAGAAACCCGATATCTTCATTGGCCATAATGCCTGGCAATATCTGCTGGAGAAAGATCTCGATCTGGTTTACATTGCAACGCCCTGGAATACGCACACTCAATTCGCCGTTGCAGCTATGCAAGCTGGTAAACATGTTGGAGTTGAAGTACCAGCGGCTGTCACACTTAAAGAATGCTGGCAATTAGTTGAAGTCTCCGAACAGACACAACGTCATTGCGTGATGCTAGAAAATTGTTATTATGGTTACTGGGAAATGCTGATAAAGAATATGGCAAAAGCAGGACTTTTTGGGACCATCACCCATGCAGAATGCGCCTACATCCATGATATGCGCCATGAACTTTTCGCCGATCGTTCCGAAGGCTTGTGGAGGCGTCTACCTCATATTACGCGCGACAGTAATCATTACCCAACTCATGGGTTAGGTCCAGTTGCCAAAATTCTTGGAATCGGCAGCGAAGACGCATTCGATTATCTAGTATCAATGAGCAGTTTATCGGCTGGTTTAAAAGAATACAGCAAACTGAACATCCCTTCTGATGATCCAAGACAACAGGAAACCTATATTTGTGGTGATATGAATACCAGCCTTATCCGTACAAAATTAGGACGCACAATCGTCTTACAGCACGGTGTGACCAATCCCCGTCCCTATGACCGCAATTTTCTAATCGGCGGGGCACTAAGGGAACCTTTCGTGACCTTCCTCCCCGTCT
>CAZQSG010000110.1:0-7350 GCA_964595925.1 uncultured Anaerolineaceae bacterium
GAAGCTTCATCCTACCTGGAAGTACGTAATATGCCCGGTTTGCGGGGGTGAGGCAGAACGGGACACAGATACCATGGATACCTTTATGTGTTCTTCCTGGTATCATCTGCGTTATCTAAGCCCTGATTATGATAAGGGGCCGTTTGATCCCGCAGAGTATGATTACTGGATGCCCGTTGATACGTATACTGGTGGGATTGAACATGCCAATATGCACCTGATTTATACTCGTTTCTTTCATAAAGCCTGCCGCGATATGGGAATTACCAAAGGTGACGAACCGATGATTCAGTTAAGGAATCAGGGTATGGTGCTGGGTGAAGACGGCGAGAAGATGTCCAAAAGCCGGGGCAATACCGTTCCACCTGATGAGCTGGTCGAGAAATATGGGGCAGATACCGTTCGAGCTTATATCATGTTCTTCTGTCGGTGGAATCTTGGCGGGCCATGGTCATACAATGGTATCGAGGGAACTTCGCGCTGGCTGAAACGGGTTTGGAGTATGATTACCCAGGAGCCAAATAATGTTAACGATGCTTCAAAGAAAACAATTCGTGGACTTCGCCGAAAACTGCACCAGACTCTGAAATCAGTGAATCGTGATTATGAAGAATTTGAATTCAATACCATTATTTCATCCCTGATGGAATTAGCAAACTATATGGCGCAGAGCAAGAAGGATGGGGCTTTTGGTTCTGAGGCATGGAATGAAGCCGTTGACATTTACCTGAAGATGTTGGCACCGATTGCTCCCCATATTGCTGAAGAATTATGGGAGTTTCTCGGGAAACCTTATTCGATTCATACCCAGACGTGGCCTGTGGTGGATGAGGAGGCTGCAAAAGAGGATGAAATCACTTTGATTGTGCAGATCAACGGGAAACTACGTGACCGTATTATGGTTCCCGCAGATATATCAAACGAGGATGCTGAAAAGGAGGCATTCGCCAGTGAGGCTATCCAGAATTATATGGATGGCGCTGAACCGCGAAAAGTGATTGTGATTCCTGGACGGCTGGTCAACATCGTCAAGTAATACTTTGCATTATTAATTAGATAAAAAGAAAGAAACTCCGCCTTCCAACACGGAGTTTCTTCTTTTGAGAGGGAATCTGTTTCTGGTTAGAATTCTAATTTTGAAAGCAGATCATTCAGATATTCTTTTGGAAGAAAAGGGGCCAGCTTAGAAAAATTCTTCAACATCCAATCGTTATCTTTCATTTTTTTCACCAGCTTGACCAGAGCGGTTTTGTCAACAAATGGGGCTAATTGAACAACGATTTTGGGATCAATTTCATCATTGATTACCTTTTCGATTGCCTGGCTCAACACTCCTCTGCTGACAAATGGGGCCAGTCGATTAATATAATCAAAGTTTTTGAGTTCATTGTCTTCTAAGTAAGCCAGGAACTTTTGATCGAGTATTTCTTTGCTGACAAAAGGAGCAATTTCTGATAGCAATTTCAATTTTGGATCTTGTTCCTGATTTTCTACCTCGTCTTCATCAATATCCAGTTCTAAGTCATATTCGAAGTGTTCGTTTTCTTCCAATTCAAACAATTCAGTCTTGTCCTCAAATCCTACTTCATAGGAAGGGGGTACAGGTGGCAATGGTGCTTTTCGGACTGACTTTGGTGTGATTAACCGATCAACAGAGACTCCAAAAATCCTGGCCATAGTGATCAATGTTTCAAGATCGGGAACTGCCTCTCCCTTTTCCCATTTTGATACTGCCTGGTGACTGACAGAAAGTTGTTTTGCTAATTGCCTTTGTGTCCAATCTCTTTTCTTGCGATACTTGGTAATCTTCTTTCCAATTAATTTCATATCCATACGTTTTCTCCTTTTAAAATATTCAACTATAAGTAGAATTCTACCACAGATAGAATGATGAAACAAGTGATAATTTAGATTTCTTGCTGCGGTAGAGGGGCGAGAACTGGATCGAAATGTTATACTTTCTCATTAAATGTAAAACAGCAGGGGAATCAATCCTGCCGTTTTATCAAGGAGAGTACTACCAACTAAAAAGTGAAGAAATAATCACCATTGGTACACTTTAATTAATAAACACAACATCAACAGGCATACCGGATTTTAATTTTAGGTTTGGATTAGGCACGCTGATCAGAATGGCATACACCGTTGCCTTGCGTCCTTCTACTGTCTGCACATTGCGGGGGGTGAATTCTGCTTCATCAGCAATTCTTCTGACAGTGCCTGTAAAGATTTCTCCGGGGAAGGAATCGGCCGTGATTTCAACAGAATCCCCCAGTGAAATCTGCCCATAGCGATCTTCTGGGACGTAAACTGTGAGTTCAACATCTGCAAGCTGGGCAATGGTAAGCGCAGTCATTCCCGGCCCGATTAATTGTCCCTTTTCTATGGTTTCTGAAACGATGACACCTGACATTGGCGCATAAACCATCGCTTTTCCCAATTGAATATCCAAAAGGGCCAGAGCAGCTTCTGCTTGTTCTACGCCAGCTTTGACTTGAGTGATTTGCGATTCTGCGAGGGCAAGATTCGCTCTAGCTGATTTGACCATCAAACTTTGTTCACCCGTCAGAAGAGAATCTTGATTCAGCAGAGCGGTGTCTAAACGTTCTTGTGCAATCAAAACACGAGCCCGAGCTTCGAGGAATTCCTCTATCTGGCTCTCACTGAGCATTCGTTCATATTCCAGCTGGAGGCTGTCCATTTCAGATTGGGCGGCATCAAATTGTTCTTGTGCAATATCGGTAAGGGTTTCACTGCTTCCGGGTTGTGAGAATTTCAAAAGATTTTGCTGTGCAATTAAATATGTTTGTTGGGCTTTCGCAAGATCAGTTTCCAGAGATTGGAATGAGGCATTCTTAATATCAGACTGAAGCTCTTCAAGATTGGCTGTTTCGGTTGTCAGCCATTCTTCGGCGTCATCGATTTCTTGAGTAATACCGTAAACATTCTCTGTCTGGTTGAAATACCATTCGGGTAAATTAAAATCTTCTGGCCAGGGCATTGTCTGATTATCGTTATCTGCTGATTGAAACTCGTTGTAACGGGCTCCTTGAAGAGCAAGCTCCACCTGCAATTGGGCAGCTGAACGTTGCTCCTGGGCTGTAGAAAGACCGGCTTCGGCTGCAGAAACAGCTGCTTCTGCCTGAGCCTGTTGTGCAATCAGGATTTCATCGTCCAGTCGAAAGAGGGGATCACCTTCATTAACCATTTCTCCAGCCTCGATGAATATTTCTTCTATGCGACCTCCCACTTCAGAGCTGACATCGATAGAAGCTGCCGATATTGTGCCAGATGCTGTCAATTCATCCGTGATGGGTGAACCTGTGCAGGCGGCAATGACAAAAATGCTGATGGCCAGGATGATGAATTTTGGGGTATGTTTTTGTAACATTTGTTCCTCCTCAAATCAGGATGTTATATTTTTTTACGAAATGCCAGAACGCTGGCAATGAAATAGAATAAACCAAGTGCAAATTCTTTGATAATGGATGGCATTAAGAAGGTAATTCCGACACCTTTAACCATGATGCCGCGGATAATTACCAGATAATGGGTGACAGGGAGCAATTCAGAGAAATAATAAGTGAATGCTGGCATACTTTCACGAGAATAGATTAACCCTGAAAGGATGATTGCGGGAATGAGTACAATGCCGACGGCCAGATACATGGCCTGCATCTGTGTGCGGGAGATATTGGAAATTAGAACTCCCATACCAAGCGAACCAACTATAAAAGGAATGGTAAGCCCGACTAACAACCAGAAGCTTCCCTGTATAGGAATTCCAAAAATATAGACTGAAATTAGTAAGGATCCAATTGTGTTGAGTATTCCGACAAAGAGATAGGGGATGATTTTCCCGAGGACGAGTTCCCATGATTTAATGGGAGTTACAATTAATTGCTCCATTGTTCCCTGTTCACGCTCGCGAACAATGGCGAGGGCGGTCAGAAGCAGTGCCTGTACTTGCAATACAATCGCGGTTAACCCCGGAATCAGATAAACTTTCTCTGAACCATCCGGGTTATAGAGGGTTTTCGTATAGGTAGTCACTGGCAATTCTTCCAGGTCAATGTTGATAAGGCTTCCTGCTTTCGCGAATTGATCAGTCAATATTTTTTGTGTGGCAACCTGTGCGATCGTCTCCAGTTTGAGGTTGGCAGATTGTGCTGCAGAAGGGTCAGAGCCATTGACATAAAACTGTACCCGGGTTGGGATACCCAGATCAAGGCTGCGGCCAAAATCTTCTGGAATGTATATTCCAGCAACGACTTGTTCTTTATCAAGGAGAAGCAGGATTTCTTCTTCACTTAAAACATCGTACTTTATTTCAAATTCTTTTGTTGCGGTGAAATATTCCAGATAACGCCGGCTGGCATCTGATTTTGATAGGTCGGCAACTGCCAGGGCGATGTCACTGGACTCTCCTGAGACGCCGTAACCGAGCAGCAAAAGGAGAAAGGCAGGTAGAATGATGATAATCGCAAGCGTACGCCAATCTCTCATGATGTGAATAAATTCTTTTCGAATAATTGTTTGTAATCGTTTCATACTTAAGGCCTTTTCTTTATTCGGGTCTTCCTTCAATCATACTGATGAAGATATCTTCGATTGTGGGTTGTATTTCTTCAACGTCATCAAGATTGATGCCGGTGGACTTTAATTTCCGGCGGATCATACGAATGTCACTGACTTTTTCCAGGCGAATATGCAGGAGTACACCATGAAGTGAAACCTCCTTTACTCTGGGCATTGTTTTCAAACTTTCTTCAGCTAACAATGGTTTTTCAGTTGACGCTTGAAAGAGAACCCCTTCCTGATTGGCTTTTAATTGGTCAGGAGTTTCAAGTGCAATCAGTTGACCTTGGTGCATCATTCCGATTTTATTGCAGTATTCAGCCTCATCCATATAGTGGGTAGTGGCGAGGACACTGATGCCCTGTGAAGCCATTTCATAGATCATGTCCCAGAATTCTTTTCGTGCCAATGGATCGACACCGGCGGTGGCTTCATCTAAAAAAAGCATGTCTGGTTTATGTGCCACGGCACAAGCCAGAGCAAGACGCTGCCGCCATGCCCCCGAGAGATTGCTTGTACGTTCGTTTTTCAGAGCTTCGAGTCTGGTTTGGCTCAACAACTCTGAAATACGAAGGTCTTGGTCATGGTTTGTGAGGCCATAAATACTTGAATAAAAACGCAGGTTTTCACTGACAGTCAGGTCGTTATAGAGGGAGAATAACTGCGACATATACCCGATGCGGCGTTTCACTTGTTCGGGGTCTTTGGTAACATTAAAACCAACTACCTTGGCGCTGCCATGAGTGGGAGAAAGAATTCCACACAGCATGCGGATTATGGTTGTTTTCCCTGCCCCATTCGGGCCGAGTAATCCGAAAATTTCTCCTTTTGGAATATTAAAACTGACATCATCAACAGCTATGAAATTACCAAAGTGCTTTGAAAGATGGCTCGCTTCAATTGCATCCTGGTAATCCATTAGTTCGTTTCTTTTACAGAGGTACGGTTTCGGAGATACATAAGATTCATGAAAACGTCTTCCATCGTAAGCTTCGTTTGACGAAGAATTTGAGGACGTGCTTTAATTTTTGTCATTCGCCATTTTAGAAGGCGGATAGTTTTTCTTGCATTTTCAACCGATAAGCGAAGTCGGTCACCAATGGGACGGTAATTAATCATCCCGGGAAGACCATTAACAGAGTTGTACATGGTTTTTCTGGGAGTGGCTTTGAATTCAACAATGTCAAATGGGAGATGTCCCTCAAGGACTTTTGGCTTCCCTTGTGCTAACAACTGCCCTTCATACAGGATAGAAACATGGTCGCAGCGTTCTGCTTCATCCATGTAGGGAGTACTGACCAGAACAGACACACCCGTCTGAACGATGCGGGAGAGGATTAACCAGAGTTCGCGGCGCGAAACAGGATCTACACCAGTAGAAGGTTCGTCGAGGAGGAGAAATTCGGGGCTGTGCATGAGAGAGCATGCCAGAGCCAGCTTCTTTTTCATTCCTCCTGACAGATTTTTCGCTTTTCTAGTTTGAAATTTTTCAAGACGTGTGAAACTTAACCATTCTTTTATTTTTTGTTCACGGGTATTGATTGGGACATCATTGATATCTGCAAAGAAAGTCATGTTCTCTCGAACGGTAAGATCGGAATAGAGGCTGAAATTTTGCGGCATATAACCAATTTTTCTGCGGATTTTTTCTTTATCGCGTCGGAGATCCAGTCCGTTGATAGTTGCGGATCCATGAGAGGGATTTAACGTTGTTGCCAGGATTCGAAGGGTGGTGGTTTTCCCAGCCCCATCAGGCCCAAGCAACCCATAAAGTTCCCCTTGATTTACCCGTAAATTTAAATTTTCAAGTGCAAAGACTCCCTTTTTTTGCGAGGGATAGTGTTTGCTGATGGTTTGTGCGTCAATCAAAATGCTCATGGAAGGAATCCTTTCCTAAAGAATTACCGAAGAATATTTCTTTTTATAAATATATGATGGAAAACCTTGAAAAGAAAGATGCTGTCGACAACCATTCATGATGATGGGCGTCATATGTTGATGTGACTGGGGTCATATTTCGTAAATAGGCAAGGAAAAACGGAAGAAAAGGAAATAGGTTTATGTTATTATCGAGTTATGAGACGATCTTTGGAAGCCAATTTGATTATGATTTTTCAGCTGTTTGTTGGACTTGAAATGGTCATCTTAAGCTTCGTTCCGTTGGCTGAATACCTCTTATATCAACAGATTTCCTTTATGGAAGATCCATTTTTTTCCTTGTTGTATCAGTCAGCAATATTATTCGTATATCTATCTTTCAACCGATTTAAATATAAACTTCAGCGATTGTACTTACCAATTGCGATATTAATTGCTGTGATGATTCCATCCTATATTAATTCTCGTTATGTACTTGGTGCAATTTCAGCGGGTGAATCAATCTCAATGACGCATGAATGGGCATTGCTGCCGTTGCTTTTAATCCCGCTTGTTCCGATGGCATGGCAATATGATTTTAAGTCAACTTTTATACTCTTTGGAGGGTTGAGCGTCCTTGAGATTTTTGCGGTAATTATTGTCAACCAAGGAGTCAATGAATCCATTTTGGAATATCTCTATGCTACTTTTATTCGTGGCATTTCATTATTATTGGTTGCATTTATGATTTCACAAATGATGCATGTTCAACGTGAACAAAGGAACCAGTTGAAAACTGCAAACTTAAAATTAACCCGGCAGGCGCTGGCGATAGAGGAAGTTGCCATAATTCAGGAACGAAATCGTCTTGCACGGGAGCTGCATGATACACTGGCGCATACACTCAGCAGTTTG
>CAZQSG010000111.1:0-2882 GCA_964595925.1 uncultured Anaerolineaceae bacterium
TGAGCCGACTCTTGCATCACATCACCAATTTGACCAGTGATTTGCATATTCCCTTTTCCATCCATCAATGCAACTTCTATTGGCATAATATCCCCACCGTTCTCAGTCCATGCAAGCGCTGTTGCAACCCCAACTTCATCATCTCGTTCTGCTTCGCTGACAAAGAAGTCTGGTGGACCCAGTAATTTTTCGATCAATGTCGGTGTTATACGATGAGGAATTTCCCGTTTCTCAGATTTTATTCTTGCAATTTTCCGACAAACACGTCCAATTTCCCTCTCCAAATTCCTGACACCTGCTTCGTAGGTATATTCTCGGATGATTTTTTTAATAGAAACCTCTTGAAAGTGAATTCTATCTTCGTCCAACCCCGTCTCTAGAAATTGCCTTGGATTCAAATACCGTTTAGCAATTTCAATTTTTTCTTCTTCAAGATACCCAACAAATTCAATGACTTCCATTCTATCCAACAACGGCGATGGAATTGTTGAGGTTGTGTTTGCTGTTGTAATAAATAAAACATCGGATAGATCATAAGATAGTTCCAGGTAATGATCAGAAAAAGAATCATTTTGCTCACGATCCAAGACTTCTAGCAGGGCAGATGAAGGATCACCGCGATAATCATTACCTAATTTATCGATTTCATCAAGCATAAACAACGGATTTTTGGTTTCAGCCCGTTTCATTGTCTGTAATATTCTTCCCGGCATTGCCCCGATGTAAGTTCTCCGATGTCCTCGAATTTCTGCCTCATCATGCACACCTCCGAAAGAAACACGAACAAACTTCCTTCCCAGGGCTTCAGCAATAGATTGTCCTAATGAGGTCTTTCCTGTACCAGGAGGCCCAACAAAACACAGAATCGGTTGCCGCAGTTTTTTTGGTTTCAAACTTCGCACAGCAATATATTCCAGAATCCGGTCCTTTACCTTTCGAAGACCATAATGATCTCTTTCGAGGACAGATGCAGCATGATGAATATCGAGATTATCTTCAGTAAATTCTTGCCAGGGGAGGTCCAACATCCATTCCAAATAGGTGCGTATGATCCCTACTTCTGGCGACATTTGAGGCATCTGTGCCAGCCTGTTCAATTCCTTCAATGCCCTGGCTTTTACTTCATCAGGAAAGCCTTTCGCATTAATACGCTCCCGCAATTCTTTGATTTCCTGGTTCCATATATCCCCCTCTCCTAACTCATTCTGAATAGCCTTAAGTTGCTCCCGCAAATAATACTCGCGCTGGCTGCGATCCACTTCGCTCTGGACTTGATGCTGGATTTCATCTTCAATTTTCAAAACATCAAGTTCGTTTACTAACAGGCGGTTTAATATTCTTAATCGTTCGACAGGATCCGAGACCAGCAACAATTCTTGAAGCTGTTTGTATGGAAAAGAAATAGTTGTTGCAATCATATCAGCCAGCCAGCTCGGATCATTTATATTCATTGAAATCAAGTGGGCTTCGTTCGGTAAACTTTGATTCATCTGAACACAACTTTCGAACAACCCCCGGCACGTCCGAATCAGTGCTTCAACTTGGTTATCCACCTTAACAGACTCATCAATAACCATTGCCTTCACTATACAAAAAGGTTCATATTGTGTAAATTCTAGCACTTTTACTCTACGGCGTCCCTGTACTAATACTGAATTGTTTCCCTCTGATAAATTTATTAACTGCCCAACGGCTATTTCTACGCCAATAGAGAGGAAATCGTCTGGGGATGGTTCATCTACTTCGCCTTCTTTTTGCACAAGAGCAATCAAAGTTTCTGAGTTGAACTGAGCCTCTTCAATAGCAGATAAATTGTGACCCTTGCTGACAAATATTGGAGAAACCATGTGTGGAAACACAAGCATATCTCGCATGAATAAAACTGGACATTCAATAATACCTTGTTCATCTTCCTTAGAATTAAGAATAGAATAAAGCTCTTGGGTACTATCTCTCAGAGATCTTTTATCGCCAATATCTTCTGCCAGAGGATTCCAATTATTCATTTTCTTTCCTATCTTCTTGTCCATATACTTGTTGTTAAAATTTGTTTTTATTATGCCAGATATTTCTTACAGCTGCAGCAACAAAAACACTTCCGATTGCAAGTATTAATGATTCCGTATCACACTTTTCTATACAAAATGCCAGGGCTTTTTCAATTGGTTTGATTCCTTTTACGATAAAATCAGCATCTAGAGCCAATTTTACCAGCTCTTCTGTATCTTCAGCTTTTGGGTGAACGGATTGGCTCACCACACAATGTGAGCATTGGGGGATTAGTATTTCTAACATTTGAAGTATCTCTTTTCCACGAGATGCACCAAAAAGCAGAATGATCCGTTTTTCAGGATAAATCTTTCTTACCGAATCAAGCACCCGCATAATCGAATATGGATTATGTGCAGAATCAACGAGAATTAAGGGATTATCACTAATAATTTCTAACCGGCCTGGCCAAAAAACTTTTCCAAGTCCTTTTCGTATTGATTCTTGATCGATATTCCACCCTTGCTTTTTACAAATTTCTGCCACACTGATCGCCGACTGAACATTCTCTAATTGATAGTCGCCCAATAAAGAAACATACATCGGCTCTTTATAATCCGATTTTAATATTCTGAATAGTTGCCTTTGACCCTCACTTGAAATTTCCTGGATTGGAATTTCATCAGCAGCTTTAAAAAACAGCGACCGTCGCTGCTCAGCAATCTCCTCCAACACGGTATATACAGACTCTTTTTGTTTCGCAACAACAACCGGTGTGCTGGCTTTAATAATCCCCCCTTTTTCTGCTGCTATCTCTTCAACTGTATTCCCGAGAATTTTTGTGTGGTCGAGGGCAATTGATGTGATTATGGAAACAATGGGGGCCACTATAT
>CAZQSG010000111.1:2892-7297 GCA_964595925.1 uncultured Anaerolineaceae bacterium
GCATCCAGTCGTCCTCCTAGCCCTACTTCTACGATAGCGATATCAATTTGCTTTTCCTGAAAATATAGAAACCCGATTGCAGTAGTTATCTCAAATGTGGTGATGTCTTTATATTTTTGTAGATATGGTTTTAACTCCTCTATCAGATCAACAAGCTTTGCATGAGAAATTGGAATACCGTTTACCTGCACCCGCTCGCTGTAATCCTGTAAATGGGGTGATGTGTAGAGTCCCACAGAATACCCAGCAGATTGAAAAATGCTGGCAATCATTGCCGCAGTAGAACCCTTTCCTTTAGTTCCCGCAATATGAATCACTGGATATGCAAGATGAGGATCTCCATGATCGTGCATCAAGTGACGCATTCGATTGAGGTTAACCTCTATATGTCCATCATCCGCTTTTCGCCTTCTACTATTTTCTATAAAAGAATAGATGAAGGTTACTGCCTGTTGATATTTCTTTTCAATACTATCTGACACAAATACCTCAACTTCTATCCCGCATCCAGAAAATGTGCTATTTTTAACGGAGCTAATTTTATCATGCTCCAATTATGATTGTTTGTTAGAATTACATTGTTACAAGTAACAGTGATTATAATAACCAGCATTATACAATAGAGGAAACTATCGAGATAATATGAAAAATAAAAAATGGTCCCCGAAGGAAATTTCTCGCTTCCTTGAACTTAATTTGCTAAAAGTTCAGAAACCCGGAAGATATATTGGCGGTGAATTAAATCAAGTTACCAAGAAATGGGCAGATATTGCAACAAAAGTTGTGCTTGCATTTCCAGACACCTATGACTTAGGTTTACCTAATTTGGGTTTAATGATTCTTTATGACATTTTAAATAAATTAGATACTGTGCTTGCCGAAAGGGTATACGCTCCCTGGACGGACATGGAAAAAATCATGCGGCAAGAAAATGTACCTTTATATGCACTTGAATCAAAAACACCATTATCTAATTTTGATATTGTCGCATTTACAATGCCTTACGAATCTATTTACACGAACATTCTCAATATGCTTGATCTATCAAATATTCCTCTCAGATCGTCGCAGAGAAGAGAAGATGCCCCAATCATCATTGCTGGCGGACATGCCACTTTTAACCCGGAACCAATGGCTGATTTTATTGATGCCTTTGTTTTGGGTGACGGAGAAATTATTGTTGAAGATATTGTAGCAACCTATGAAACCGCGAAACAGAAGGGGGAGAGTAAAATTGAAGTCCTTAAGAAATTTGCAGCTCTGCCTGGCGTTTATGTCCCTGCTTTTTATGATGTAAAGTATCACCTGGATGGAACGATTGATTCTGTCATCCCGAATCAGCCTGGTATTCCAAAAACAATCAAAAAACATATGGTGCCCTACCTACCACCGGCCCCCGAAAAGCCATTAGTACCAAACATTGATGTTGTTCATAATCGGATTTCAGTTGAAATTATGCGGGGATGCACAAGAGGTTGTCGTTTCTGTCAGGCAGGATTCATCAACCGCCCGGTACGCGAACGTCCCATTTCTGAAATCCTAAATATTATTGAAACCTCATTGGACAATACCGGCTACGAAGAAATCTCCCTTCTCTCACTTTCCTCATCAGACTACAGTCAAATTGGTGAATTAATTGACGCTGTAAAAGATAAATTTAAAAACAAAAACCTTACAATTTCCTTGCCATCTTTAAGGATTGAATCTTTTTCGATTGACCTGATGGAGAAACTAAAAAATTCGCGGCCTGGAGGATTCACATTAGCACCAGAGGCAGCCACAGACCGTATGCGGAATATTATCAACAAACCAATTTCTGAAGAACTTTTGCTGCAAACCGTCAGCCAAATTTATCAACATGGTTGGGCCACCATAAAGCTCTATTTTATGATTGGCCACCCATCAGAAACAATGGAAGACGTATTAGCAATCGCTGCTCTTTGTAAAAAAGTCCTTGGAGAAGGTATGAAAGTGCTGGGAAAGCGATCAAAATTAAATGTGGGAGTATCAACATTCATCCCAAAGCCACTTACCCCCTTCCAATGGGTGCCAATTGATCACGAAAAAAAAATGAGAGAGAAGCAAAAGCTATTACGTGAAAATCTATCCGTTAAAGGCATCAAACTAAGTCTTAACTCCCCAAAAGAAACCATTTTTGAATCCTTATTATCTCGAGGTGATAGAAAACTGTGCAATGTAATCGAAAATGCGTGGAAAAATGGTGCTAAATTTGATGCCTGGCGAGAGCACTTTAACTTCGAAATCTGGCAGAATGCTTTATCTCATGAGCAGATAGAAAAAGATTTTTATACTGTCAGACTCAGAGAAATTGACGAGCATTTTGCGTGGGATCATCTAAGTAGTGGTGTTACAAAACGATTTCTTCAAACCGAATATGAAAGAAGTATGAATAACGAACTCCGTAAGGATTGCCGTGAAGAATGCTTTTATTGTGGAATTTTACAAAATTACAAAGCCCTACGGATTGAAAACCCAGGCAATCAATGGAACTGCCCAGAAATCACTTCAAATTAAGAGAAACCCATGACTATACGTTACCGAATATTTTATAAAAAAACGTTTGAACTTCGTTACACAGCCTTATTAGATATGCAGAAAATTTGGGAACGCTACTTGCGGCGATCCAAAATCCCGATTGCCTATTCAAAAGGGTTTCATCCTAAACCCAAATTGACCCAGGCTGCTCCATTACCGCTTGGATTTCTAAGCGATGATGAAATAATTGATTTTTGGATAGATGAAGAGGACATTGACTTGTCTTTTATTCAGAGGTCTCTAACCGACTGTAATCAACCAGGAATCATCATCAAAAATATCACCGAAGTTGATCTAAAACAACCCGCCTTACCAACTCTCGTAACATCAAGCGACTATGATGTAGAATTCCTGATTGAAATTCCGGAAACAAAGTTAGAGCAATCAGTAAGTGAATTTATTAACTCTGAATCAATACTGCGTAATCGCAGAAACAAAGACTACGACCTGAGAAAATTGGTTCATAGTCTAAGAATTATTAGTACCGGGAATCCATCCATGCCAATTCTTAAAATGGAGCTTACAGCTCTACCTGGAGCAACGGGAAGACCGGAAGAAGTCATTCTGCAGTTAGGCTTTGATCCTTTTATCACGAGAATTACCCGGACAAAGACCATTATCAAACCCTGAGGAGGTTCCATTGTTATCAGCATTTGCGATTTCTGTAATTCTTGGATTTCTTCCGATGATATTATTCTCGATTATCATTTACAGATTGGACAGATATGAAAAAGAACCAGTGAAATTGCTGGTATTTGTTTTCCTGTGGGGAGCCATCGTTTCGGCAGGTGGAGCTTTTATCATTAACACACTATTCGGTGCAGGTGTTTATTTGTTGAGTGGATCTGAAGTTGCAGCTAATTTTTCTGTTACATCAATTATTGCTCCCATTTCTGAAGAAGTTCTTAAAGGATTTGCAATCTTAATTGTCTTTCTAGTCTTCCATGATGAATTCGACTCAATTCTTGATGGGATCATTTATGGCGCAGTTACCGCATTAGGGTTTGCTGCCACCGAAAACGCTCAGTATATTTTTAATTTTGGATACCTTGTGAATGGTTGGGAAGGATTAGCCCAATTGGCATTTGTTCGAATTATCCTGGTGGGTTGGCAGCATCCATTTTATACAGCATTTACTGGTATTGGGCTAGCTGCCTCACGCATGTCAAAAAACACCATCGCAAAAATAATTTCCCCCCTACTCGGATTGATTGCGGCCATTTTTGCTCATTCACTACATAATACAATAGTCCCCCTTTTCATCAAGGAAGGTTCTTTGGGAAGTTTAATCTTTGCTACCCGATTTGATTGGTTCGGATGGTTTCTAATGCTTCTTTTTATTTTCCTTATGAATCTTCGTGAAAAGAATATTTTGCGTATTTACCTGAAATCAGAAATGGATGCCGGTATTATTACAAAAGAACAATATCACATCTCTTATTCCCCAAAGCTTCGCAGAATTGAAAGAAACAAAGCCAAAGCCGTAAATCATGAAACCTTACTTCAAGTCAAAAAGTTTTACCAGCTATGTGCTGAATTGGCTCATAAGAAAAATCAATATTCAAGATTAGGAAGTGAAAAAAACAATCCCACAATCATATTGGCTACGCGCAAAGCCTTATATGCTCTTTCTTCAAAAATCACAATCTAGCAGCTCCCCCGTTGATCAGTTTCAATTTCTCATGATAAAATAAAGAGCAACATTGCACCCATAGTTCAATGGATAGAACGTATGCCTCCGGAGCATAAAATTCGAGTTCGAGTCTCGGTGGGTGTGCTAAAAATTCTCTTATTAAGGAGAGTTTTTTATCAAACCAACTTTTTTCTTATATATTTTATAGATTTACAG
>CAZQSG010000112.1:0-6913 GCA_964595925.1 uncultured Anaerolineaceae bacterium
TTCAATCTGGATTATGAGGATGCTTACGGCGTGCTGATGGAAGGATTTGATACCCCGCAAGTGATGCTCTGTGGTCATACTCCTGCTTACTATGCATCCTTCTTTGACAACTATGGGTTTGAAAAAGGGCGTCCTGATACTATTGCGATGCGGATTGACCTGACTGTGCCACGCCCCGAATTTGAAAAATTGCACAAAATGGCGGATCACATCCGACAAAAAGACGTCTATTCGATTCGTCACGCCGATTTTTCAAAGTGGGATGAGGAAATTGACGTTCTCCACAATTTGCTCAACCGGGCTTTAGCGCACCTCGAAGGGCACATCCCCTGGCAGCGGCCAGCAGTGGAATCATTGGTTTCACAGTTTCGGAGAATTGCGGATGAAGAATTAATTCTCTTTGCGGTCGATAATAAAACCGGTGAGACGGTTGGCTTTTTCCCCGGCACGCCTGACATGAATGAACATTTCAATCGTTTCAACGGCCTCAGGTACTGGTGGAATTACCCGGGCTTCTTGTTGAATTACAAGAAACCCACCCGCTGCCTGACGGTGAAGAGCGTGCTTCTTCTCCCAGAATATTGGGGCGGTGGAGTAGCCATCCTCATGTTTGATGAATTGTTAAAGCGGGTTCAGAAGATAGGTGGTTATGAATGGATTGATCTTTCTTTGACAGCCATCAATAATCCCCAGACGCCCAGGCTGGGCCGTAAAATGGGTGCTGAAATCTACCGCCGTTATCGGATTTACCGAAAGGTTGTTGATGGGTAAGAAAGCGTTTTCAACGGATCGTGCGCCGCATACTTATTTTGGTGATGTTGCGCATTTTGACGATGAAACATTTCGGCAGATCGAGAAAGTTGAACGCCTGCCAGTAACAGAGCGAACAGCACTCCTGCCAGACGCTCACCCTGGCTATGGCATGCCGATTGGCGGCGTGGCTTCCTTATATGAGGCAATTGCCCCCGGCTTTGTCGGTTATGATATTGCCTGCCGCATGATGGTAACAATTCTCGATATTGACCCGTATGAATTCTTAAAGAATCGTGAGCAGTTTGCACAGTTTATGCTGGCTTCTTCAAACTTTGGACTCAATTCACACTATGTGAGTAGGGAGCAAAAAGATCATCCTGTGATGGATGACCAGCGCTGGACTGAAACCGTGATTCTGCGCAAACTCAAGCCCCTGGCACGGGAGCAGTTGGGTACCTCCGGCTCTGGAAATCATTTTTTTGATGCTATGATCGGCAAAGATGTCCTCACAGGGCAGGATGTTGTGGCGATCATGACCCATTCAGGCAGCCGCGGCGTGGGATATAAAATCGCTTCGCATTACATCCAGCTTGCCAAACAGGAAACCCAGAAAACCGTGGGAGGCATATCCAAGGGCTATGAGTGGTTGTCCATGAACCGCGGCCCCGGACGAGAATACTTTCGTGCCATGTCGCTGATGGGTGCTTTTGCACAGGCCAATCATGACATCATTCATGATGAATTTTTGGCACGCAGTGGAATTCCGATGCTGCGGCAATTTGAGAATCACCACAACTTCGCATGGGTTGAGGGTTCGAGCGTAATTCATCGCAAAGGCGCCACACCCGCCCATCAAAGCCAGATTGGGATCATTCCCGGTAGTTCTGGCACGGCCAGCTTCATCACGCGTGGTTTGGGGAATAAGGAAAGCCTTGAATCCTGTTCGCACGGAGCAGGGCGTATCAGCTCTCGTTCTGAAGCACGCCGCCGTTTTAATGCGGCTGCCTTTGCACGGTATATGAAGGAAAAAGACATTCTCGGGTTCGGTGTCGCACCAGATGAGTCCTGGAAAGCGTATAAAGATATTGAAGAGGTCATCCGCTATCAGGTCAAAGCCGGGTTGTTGGAGGTTGTCATGCGGTTAGAACCCACAATCGTTGTGATGGGTGGTGGGAGAGTACAAAAGTGACAGGAATTCTGCTTGTTATTTCCGGTATAATGATACTAGTGTATAATCCTTGACCCTTTCCGGCCCAAAAGTGGGGCATATGGGACAGGGGAAAGAAGGGAAGCCCCCGTGTGGAACCATCCACACGGGGGCCGATTGAATTAAAAGCACTGCGAAGGCAGTGAGTTGGATGATTATAATTCGAGGATGTGGGTTACAACTGTCGAAGCAGGACCACCCAGTGATTGGATGGCCGCTCGTTTTGGTCTTCCTGCCAACTGCGCGTCACCGGCCTCTCCGCGCAGCTGTAGACAGGCCTCGACTGCCTGATAAAGTCCAGAAGCACCAAGCGTATTGCCGCGGGCTTTGCGTCCACCCATTGTCAGAATCGGCAATCGTCCATCATTATCAAAGATTCCTTCAGCCGCCATACCAGGCGCTTCTCCATATCCAGCAATGCCCATCGCTTCTAAAGAAAGAGCCGCATAGATCGAGAAAGCATCATCCACTTCAAAGAAATCGAGTTCATCGGGAACAATGCCAGCCTTGCGGCAGGCTTCGTTGAAAGAATGGGTCACTGCTGAGAAATTAAGCGGGTTGGGACGGTCATGCAGCGCCAGCCTGTCAATGGCTGAGCCTGCTCCGGTGATGCGGATAACAGGATGATTGAGATTTTTCGGTGCCAGTGAGGCGCGGGTGAGCAGCACCGCTGCCGCACCATCTGCATAAGGAGCCATATCAAACAAATTTAGCGGTGCACTGATCATGGCTGCTTTGGAATACAATTCCGGCGTAATCGCACGCCTGAACATGGCATAAGGGTTTCCGACTGCATTCTGATGAGCGATCACTGGAAAAGGTGCCAGCGCGTTGGCATCCAGTTGGGTTTCATGTAAGTAGCGCTGCTTGAGCAAAGCCGCCTGACCGACCATTGTCAACCCCTGAACGCCCTCAAAGTCATAATCTGCGCCCTGCATGAGAGCATCATCAACTTCTTCACCGACCTTATCTGTGGGTTTTTCAACGCCCAACGCCAGTGCGCTGTTGATGTAACCGGATCGGATTGCGATGACAGCCATGCGCAGGGCTGCTGCGCTGGAGGCTTCAGCAGCTTCAACCGTGAAACTTTCCACGCCTCGCATACCGGCATGATCGGTGAGCAGAGAACCTAAATTCGCCTGCCGTGAGACCATCGAGGTCAGGAAACTGCCAATATAAATGGCATCAGGACGCATTCCACCGCCATCTTTGATAGCCTGTTGGATACCATCCACGCCTAACTGGCGAACGCTCAATTCCCAATGCTCTCCGACGGGGGTTTGTCCGAGGCCGATAATAACAATATCTTCCATACCAGGCTCCTTTAGCGCTGCAATTTACCGCGATAACGCACATAGGTGGCGTAGTCAATTTCTGTACGGCGGGCAATATACGATTCTGTGCTGGGAGCTAAGCTGCGCCGCTCTTCAATTGCATCAGTCATCGTAAAGACAAAAGCGTCAGAACCTGCGCCTGAACCATAGGAAACCATCAACACCCGATCACCGGGTTTCGCGATGTCAAAGACTGCTGAAGTACCGATCAGGGCGGCGCCTGCATAAGTGTTGCCGATTCGTGATACGAGCAAGCCCGTTGCAATTTGTTCCTTTGTGAAGCCCAGTTCTTTTGCCATGCGTGTTGGGAATTTGGGGTTGGGTTGGTGGAAAATGGCATATTGGAAATCGCCGGGTTCAGCACCCAATTCCTTCATCATGGTGGTTGCTGCACTACGGATGTGCTTGAAATAAGCGGGTTCACCAGTGAAGCGCTGTCCATGGGATGGATATTTCTGTCCGGCACGGCGCCAGAAGTCCGGGGTGTCTGTAACATAGGAGTAAGTAGCTTCAATCACAGCCAGAGATTCATTGGCGGGTCCGAGGATGAAAGCTGCACCACCGCTGGCTGCAGTATATTCAAGGGCATCGCCAGGACGACCCTGTGCGGTGTCCATCCCGATGGCGAGGGCATAGCGCCCCATACCAGAGCCGACCAATCCAAGGGCCATTGTCATTGCCTCTGACCCGGCCTTGCACGCAAATTCCATGTCAGCCGCCGAGATATTTGGTGTGGCTCCGATCGCCTCGGCCACGATGGTGGACGATGGTTTCACGGCGTAGGGATGAGATTCAGAGCCAATCCATACCGCTCGTAATTCTGAGGGATCAATCTGGGCCCGGTTGAGTGCATTGCGCGCAGCCTCAATTGACATTGTAACTGTGTCTTCATCCAGTCCGGCAACGGCCTTCTCTTTGACGGGGCTGCCGGTTTCTATCCCTTTCCAAACTCTTGAAATTTCTCTGCCCGGCAGGCGATAACGCGGTACATAGGCACCATAACCGATGATCCCGGAGGGAATGACAGGGATTAATAATTTGTCGTCTTGTTTGGTCATATCAGACTTCTTTCCATTCATTCATAATTTCTTTCGCACGATCAATGCGCACGTTTTTTTCCTGTACCAGTTGAGCCGCAAGGGAGTCAATCTGTTCCTCGCTGGCGCCGGCTGCGATGGCGACCTGACGGGCATGCAACCCCATATGTCCGCGCTGGATACCTTCGGTGGCCAGGGCTCGGATGGCAGCCAGATTTTGCGCCAATCCAACAGAAACGATCACCTCTGCCAACTCCTGAGCTGAATTTACACCCAGCAAGGCCAGCGCCGCCTGTGCAGTGGGATGTACTCTTGTGGCACCACCCACTGTGCCGACTGCCATCGGCAGTTCAAGTTCACCGCACAGGTCCCCTTTTTCATCCTGCCACCAGTGGCTGAGGCTTGTGTAGTGGTCAGAACGTGCCGCATAGGCATGTGCGCCTGCTTCAACGGCGCGCCAATCATTGCCAGTTGCCAGCACAACCGCATCAATGCCATTCATGATGCCTTTGTTGTGGGTAGCTGCGCGGTAAGGATCGGCTTCAGCAAAAGCCCACGCTTCAATAATGCCGTCCCGAACAGTTTCGGCGGAAAAATTGTTAAATGCCAGTTTTTTCAATGGAATGCGGCAGGTCGCGCGGGCTAATCGCCGGTCTGCGAGATTGCTCAGAATACGTAGATGCGCGCGTCCTCCGCTGATGGTTTCGATGCGTGGTGAGAGCCGTTCGAGGGCTGTGTTGATTGCGTTTGCGCCCATTGCATCGCGCACATCATAAATCAGATGGACGACGAGAAAATCACCGAGGGTCTCACTGTGTAGTTCACGCACTATCAAATCACGCGGGCCGCCACCCAGTTTGGTGAGAATGGGGTCAATCTCTGCGGTCAAAGACAGCAGAGATTCTTTTTCAGCGAGGATAGCTGTTTTGGCGCTGGCAGGGTCGTCCAGATCAAGGAGCTGAATCTGTCCGATCATTTCAGGGGGCGTGGTTTTAGCTGTGAACCCGCCGCCTGCTTTGACGAGTTTGGCCATATACGAGGCGGCAGCCACCACGGAAGGTTCTTCGATCACCATCGGCACCAGCCGCTCAATGCCATTGATTACGAAATGCTGCGCCACACCGAGAGGCAGGGTATACAACCCGACGACATTTTCGATCATGTGGTTGGCCTGTTCAAGGCGCAAGCCTGCCTCGCCATTGATTGCAGCAATCTGTGCCGTATCCAGGTTGCTGGTTTCCTGTAAAGCCTGCCATCGTTCGGGCAGTGTCATTTGATAGAATTTTTTTGTCATGCTCATTTCCACTGTTTAGAGTTCAATTGATACCATCATACTGTTTGACAGCTTTCAGAAGCTATCAGATTGCTGCCTGTGTTAATTTTATCAAGTTATCTTTAGAAATACATGAGTGATCAGTGGGTGAAATATTTAGAGCATTCCGAAAGCCAGAAGGTTCTTTCTATCATACATAATCAAATTTGTGCTTCGAACATCCTGAAATCTTGACATCCTGGCGTTCCATTAGTAAAATCAACACGCGATTCATAAGCGCGCAGCCGAGATAGCTCAGTAGGTAGAGCACGCGACTGAAAATTGCGGTGTCGACAGTTCGATCCTGTCTCTCGGCATGAAAAAGCCACCAATTTTGGTGGCTTTTTTGTTTGATTCAAGAATGCTGATGGATTATGTCACTCAGTCTCCATTGCCAAAGCTTCATAATCAGGCAGGTCGGTTTTCTTTCATCCCTCCATTAACCAGCCAATCGTGTTCAACATCAATTGCTGATATTGAGGCATCTGCCATACATTTGGGCCATGCCCGGGGGCGATATGAGCAACACGGCCTTTGCCTTCAGTTTTGCTCCATACCATCGGGTGCGCCACACCGCGATCCAGGGCAACCATGTGCACATTAACCTCTGGACTGTAGGTTTCAATATAGAATTCATCAAGCACTGTGAATGCTTCGATTCCTTCAGTGATAGGATGAGGAGCATACATCGGGGAAACAGTAAAAGAAAATTGTGGTGGATGTTCTACGAATTTTCCTCCAATCAGTTCACTATAGAGCGCTTTTGACTTTCCTGCGGCCGTGGCGGCGTGAGCGGGCAAGAATTTCCCGCCTGCCCGCACCCATTCCGCAAGCGCATCCACCTGCTCATCTGTCAGGTAGCCAGCACCTTTCTGGTTTTCTAGATCTGGGTTTGCGGAGAAGCAGGTGTAACTGACGATTAAATCAATCTTGTTCTCCTCTAATCTCAGGAGTTGGTCCATGTCATAGGTTGAAAGCACACTCCAACCATGTGGCGTCAGCAGAGCCGTCATCTCATCTGTAAATCCGTCACCATCATGCCATGACCCGCCCTTTAAAATTAATAGATTCTTTTCATTCATTTCTTTGTCCTGATTTATTGCATTCACCTGAATCCGGTTTTGTTAAAATGGGAAGTCTTTCAGGAAGGTGTCTTATTTTTAATTATCCGTTTTACGGAATGTTTCATTATTTACCTGTTTGGGAGGAAGGGTCTTGCGCAGCATTTCGCTGAGGATGATAGCGATGCCGGCACCAACGGCGGCCACCG
>CAZQSG010000113.1:0-3645 GCA_964595925.1 uncultured Anaerolineaceae bacterium
TCAACCCAGTAATTTCGTCACCAAACTGGTAAAGTATTTACGGACGTGGGTCTCATTGGTCAGATCAATGTTGAAGCCCTCCTTAAAGAAGTGAGGAATCATGATAGCAGTGATGAAAGCTGCACCGATCTGTGAGATAGCCAGTTCAACTTCACTGGGTTCCTTGTCGATTCCGTGTTCAATCAGTTCTTGTGCGAGCCGGTTCATAAACGCCATCATGCGTTGAGAACCGAGGGATTCATAGTTACCGTTGATAATTGTGTCATAAAGATGTGCGCGTGTTAGGCCAGGGTAATTGCATGCTTCCAGAGAGAGATAGACGAAAATTTCAATACACCATTGCAGGGGTGTTATCGACGGCAATTTGTAGAGGTCTCCCCAATCGAAGGCGTTGTCGAGGGTGATACTCATGACCTGATCGAGTAAGTTCTGTTTGGAACGGAAATAATAATTAATTGCCGCAATGTTTACCTCAGCCATTGCCGCAATTCTACGATTGGTGGTTTTGCTCAGTCCATATAATTCAATGCACTCAATGGTGGCTTGAATGATTTTTTGTTCAGTGGAGATGATTGAGGGGCTATTTTCCATCACTTTCCTGTCCTTCTTCAATTCCGCACCAAATCAGGGAGGCATCCCATAATTGTTTTGCCAGATCGCCGCGTTGTGATTGGCGGCTGGGGGTTTTAGGCTGGCTGTTCTGCCAATAGATTTCTTTTGTATTATACAGCGAATCATCATTGGATAGGTGCATGAGGGTATGCACAGGTAGTTCTGGTGAGGTGCCCTGATGTCTGCGGAAAGTCCATACCATTTTTGAGATCCAATCGGTGTTCTTGAAGCCGATATTGGTGTTGACCAGACCCGGATCCACTGCAAACGCCCGCACCGGCAGGCTGGCGAAACGCTGATTGAATTCGTAAGTGAAGAGTACGTTGGCAAGTTTCGAAACTTTGTAAGCCCATAGGCCGTTGAAAATCACAGGTCGAACAGCACGACGGATATTGAGCCAGGTATGGTAATGCGAGCCGGAGCTGACAGTCAATACTTTGCCAAAGGGACTCTTCGTCAGATTGGGCAGTAATTCATGCGTCAGGAGGAAAGGAGCCAGGTGATTGACTGCGAAGATCGTCTCGTATCCTTCTGCCGTTGGGATGAAGCGGGGAGCATATGTTCCAGCATTGTTAATGAGAACATCAAGGCGGCCATGATCTGTCTGATTGAGAAGGGATTTTATCGCTGCTGCGGCAGAACGGATTTGATGTTGAGAGGACAGGTCTGCGAGAACAGTTTGCACTTTTGCATCAGGGCTTTGGGTTTTGATGAGGGCTTCCGCCTGATCGGCGCGTTCCTGAGAGCGTCCCATACCAATCACGGTCGCACCCTCAGCTGCAAAAGCTTTGGCGGCGGCGAGGCCGATGCCGGAGGTGGCGCCAGTGATGACGACGGTTTTCCCGCGCAGGGTTGGGTAGGGTGAGGGGATTGTGTACTCCATGAGGTTAATCATATCTTGAATCAGGTTTTCTTGAAACATGGTTTGCATCCTTTTTCTGTTTATCAGGGTTCTTAGGGTTAATTCAATCATTAGATTGAATTAACTGCTTGACAATAGTATACGTTTGTTGTAGGATTTAGTCAAGTGATTGAAACAAGTGATTAACCCCCAGATACGAGCTTGCTTGGTGTAATAAGAAAAAAGGGAAAGAAAATGGAAATAAAAAGCGAACAAAATAATATAGAAGAAAATCAGCAACCCTCTTCTAACTGGCTGATCACAGGTGCGACTGGCGGATTGGGCAGTGCTTTTGCGATTGAGGCAGCTGAGAAAGGATTTGATCTCGTTCTCAGTGACCTTCATCCCGAAGGAAGCCGTTTTGCGGAATATCTGAGCAATGAGTATGAGATCACGGTTCATTATCACCCCTGTGACTTAACTAATCCGAAAGCACGGGACGATTTTTATCAAACACTCGCTGGCGAGGGATACCGTTTTCGAGGATTGATCAATGTTGCTGGATTGGATCATGAGGGCGGCATGTTGGAACGGAACCGCGATCAATTGCTCCAGATCGTTCGTCTCAACATTGAAGCGACTCTTGACACCACCTACACGGTGCTCAAAATGCGTGACGAGAAAGAGACCTTTCGGCTGATCAATGTTTCGAGCATGGCTTCCTTTTACCCAATGCCCTATAAGGCGGTGTATGCCGCATCGAAGCGATTTCTACTTGATCTCTCGATGGCGCTGGCTGAGGAAATTGCAGAATTTGGCACTGTTACTGCCCTTTGCCCGGCGGGGATGCCAACCACGCCAGAGACGATGCGCGCTATTTTCTCGCAGGGTTTCTGGGGTAAAATCACAACTTTAAATCCCGACCAGGTTGCACGGATTACCCTGCGTAAAGCGCTGCGCGGTCAGCGGGTGGTTGTCCCAGGTTGGATCAATAGCTTCATCGTCGGGTTGAGTAGCCTGATACCTGCAGAGATGAAGGTCAAAGCCGTAGGTAAGCGGTGGATTCAATCCCGCACTCATCCGATGAGGGTAAACACGGTGGAGATGGTGTTAAATGAAGAATTAAGTTGAAGCTTTCCAGAAACTACGCCAATCACCCTGTTTCGGACGAATACCCGATAAAGAAATTTAGTAAAAAAACTACCCTGTTTTCCAATCGACAGAGTTGCACCTTGTGCTATACTGGAAATGAAATCGGTTATGAAAAAATGAATTATGATACTTATGTTGCGAACAGGGTGAATGAAAATGAAGAAAAAACAATTTCTAAATCTTTGCATTTGTTTTCTGATGGTAATTTTGCTGGCTTCGTGTACTTTACCGAGTAAAGTTCCTGAGCAGGAGCAGAGTGAAGCGCCTGAGCTGGCTGACGTGGCGGCAGCGGTCGCTCAGACGATTGCTGCGATGCCGACGAATACAGAAGCAGTTGTTGTGGTTTTAACCCCGCTCTTTACCGCTACACCACAGCCAACGCTTGAACCTACGATTACACCCATTCCCCCAACAGCGACGATGGAGCCTACCGCGACATTCACCGTTACACCCACTCCAACGCCTCATACTGGCCCGATTCGCGGAGAACCAGGGCCGGAGTTTCTGACCATTTATTTTGATGCGGTTGTACGGGGTGATTATGTTTCAGCCTGGAATAACCTCACACCTGGATTCAAGATCAACGCGCACAATGCCAGTTACTTTGATTATGTCGAAGGTTACGAGAAGATGGATTTGTGCGATATTGAAATCAGCAATATTCAGGTGGTCTTGAACACTGGCAGCTACGCCAAGATTTCGGCTCATTATATCTATCATGTTGGTGACGATTGCGAAGGGTATCCCTACGACTTCATGGCGCATTTCAATTATGACTCCGATCTGAAATTATGGCTGCTGGATGGTTTGACCACCATCGAGAAATAAAACTGAACTAAACGGTTGAACCACCAGGTTGATTCCAGCCTGGTGGTTTTATTTTCTGTCTGGTTATGATCCAGCGCAGCCCGGTAGTGGAACCCCCAAGCCGTTCACAGTGCTGGCGGATGTGTTCTTGCCAAAACTGTGTGAGGCGGGATTCGGCGATGCCCTGGTTCATAAACTCACCGTCACCAATCCTTTCAACGCCTTTGCGCGGT
>CAZQSG010000113.1:3745-6772 GCA_964595925.1 uncultured Anaerolineaceae bacterium
CCCGTGCCCCATTTCAAATTCTGGTCCATCCTTATCGAATGACGCAGCAAGGGCTCATTGAGTATGCTGTTTTTCAGCGCGCTGATGCCGGTTTCTGGCAGGGTGTGGCAGGAGGAGGTGAGGATGATGAAACCCCTTTGCAGGCGGCAATGCGGGAAACGTATGAGGAGACCGGTCTGGATATCCAAAGCGGGTGGATTGAGCTGGACACCACCGCTTCAATCCCTGTGACTGCATTTCGGGATTCATTTTTGTGGGGTGAGGATGTATACGTGATTCCACAATACAGCTTTGGGGTGCTGGTGCAGGGTCTGGAGATCACTCTTTCGCATGAACATAAATCGTATCGCTGGCTGCCCTATCAGGAAGCTTGTGACTGTTTGAAATTTGACAGCGGACGCACTACCCTGTGGGAGTTGAATACGCGCTTGATGCGGGGGTGAAAAACCTATCTTTGTCTGGTGCTTTGCACCATTCACTTCTTCCCTGAAGGGAAGAAAAAAAGCCTCTCCCCGTTTCGGGGAGAGGCGGAATTAATCAAGAAAAATAGTGGTCTAATCAATCATCCAGCAGGCGTTTTTCGCCTTCCAGGGCGTGGATTCCGCTGATCTCTTGCGTGACTTCAATCGTGCCGCGGTATTTTCCGGCAGCATCGCGCAGCGCGAAGTAACGAATGTAAATGAACATGCCTGCCATCTGAATCCAAAATTCAGCTTTATCGAGGCTGCCATTTTTGAAATCACGTAAAATAGCTTCTACTTTGTCGACACTTTGCGGTGGGTGGCAGTTATGAACCTTGCGCCCGATGATAGCTGCCTGACGGGGGAAGATGCGTTCTTTGCCCTGCGTAAAGTAACGGACTTCGTCATTCTCATCCACAAAAGTGATGTCGAAGGGCAGATTGGTGAGCATCAGGTTGATCTGCTCCGGCGAGAGTGCCCCTGTTGCGAGGGATACCATTACACCAACAGAGGGATCAATCGTAGTCGCAGTTGTTTGCGGTGCGGCAGTGCTGGCCTGTGTTTTGGATAGCAGACTGAGATCAGGCTGCCAATCGAGCCCAGGTTTGATCACAAAATAACCCAGTTCAGCTTCTTGCTGAAATAATTCAACCCAGTCTGTTTCTGTCAAACGTTCGAGCGCAACGGGGAAGAGAATTTTCTCTTCTTTATAGAACATCTCGGTCATGTTATGGTTCATCGGATCAAAAATTTCACGCACTGCTTTCAGGTTGGCGGTCCAATCTTCGGAAGGTGCCTGTGAGAACAATGCTTTGAGGCGTTTCCAATCTTTGCGGATTTCATCGTGAATGCCCCACATCACTTGCGAAGGACCGGTGAAGCCGTATTTTTCGAGATAAGGAAAGAGCAGGTTTTCTTTGCGCAGGTAATGGCGGTTGAATTCAGTGATCTGCAGGAGGCGATCTTTGACCAGCTCATAAACCTCGCTCCCTGGCACATTCAACATGGCATCAATCTGGCTGAGCATGGTTGCTGCGGTTTCGTTTTCTGAGCGCATCGTAAAGACCGGGTGACCCGATAGTGATTCAGGGTCAGGCTGCTGGTCAAGCACTTCGCGGACCACTTCAACGTGTAAATCGCATAGATTTTGAATCTCTGAGGCAGGCAAGCCTTCTTCGATCAGCATCTGTTCTGCGTCTGCAATGTCATCATAGGTGGCAATTTTTACTAATTCGGTGAAAGCGGCCTTCACATCTTCGATAGATTTTCCCTGGTGCAGCCCGTCTAAAACATCCTTTAAAATTTGTTTCCGCTTTGAAGCATTATCAATAAATTCACTCATTTTTCTTTTCTCCAGTAATAATTAACAGTTGTTGAATAAATTTCAGTGAAACTGAACTTTATTTCTTCCAACCAATCTCAAATTCACAACGAATGGCATGCTCAGGGCATACTTCTTCGCAAATGGTACAAAAGGTGCAATTTTCAGGTTTCGTGAACACTGGGCCGCTTTCCTGCATTGAGAGGGCTTGCTCTGGACAGGCAGTGACGCAAATTCCGCAGAGCGTACAGCGGGATTTGTCAATCTGTGGGAGCATAATTTTGTTTTCACTCATTACAAGCAATCCTTTTTTGATTTGCATCGTTGTTTAATCTGCTGCAATCTTAACAAAAAAGAATGGGTGGTTCTACGACTTAAGTCACATTACAGGCAAAGTCTTATGAATTTGCTTCGTTTTCCAGTTTCTCACGTTTCAGGAGGAGGAGTTGCCCTCGATTTCTTTCGATCAATCCTGCCGCTGCAAAAGAACGCAGAATGCGCCCTACCATGTCGCGCACGGTGCCAATTTGTTCCGCGATCTCATCCTGTGTCCAGCGTTGATGGGTGAATTTTCCATCGGCCTGGTCAATCAGGAAGCGCGCCAGCCGTGCCCGCACTGAATGAAGCGCAATTTTTTCAACGAGCGTTGTCAGGTGGTTGATCTGACTCGCAAAGTGGCGTAGTATGACCTGAGAAAAATCAGGAAATTGTGCAAGTGCCTGCAAAAAATCTGACCTGCGCAGAAAGTAGATTTTCGTATCCCCTTCTGCCTTTGCGCTGCCTTTGCTGCGGTGACCTTCTACTAAAGGAGGGACGATATTAAATGCTTCTCCTTGATACAAACGCGTGAGGACGATCTTGCGTCCTTTGGGAGCGAGTTGATAAATGACAACTTCTCCGCTGGCGATAAAGGATACCCCTTTGCATTCATCAGCCGCAAAATGGATAATCTCCCCTTTGGTGTAGCTGCGGGTGATAAATTTCTGCTTGAGGAACGAGAGAGTATCTTCGGAAAGAGAATGAAGCAATTTGATTTTTTGCGGAGGGAAAAAGTCTTTCATGATAGGTTGATTGTAAATGATAAGAAAGATGAATACAAAGTATGTCGGGTGTCCGATTTCATTCACCCATATAGGGGAAAAAAAGTAAACCTGCCAGCATATATGGGGATGTGAAAATTTGGTAAAAAGCAATCATAAAACTACCTTGACAAAGGGGGAGAAGAGGGTAGAATAGTAACTTGGG
>CAZQSG010000114.1:0-6699 GCA_964595925.1 uncultured Anaerolineaceae bacterium
AGAAAGCTGCCAATTCAAGGACGCAAAGAACTCCATCAGGAAATCGAAGCCAACCTGATGGACACACTCGAAGATACCTTAGACTCACAGGAAGTCATTACTGTCGATCAACTCGAATCAGCTCTGCGCCAGTTTGGCTCCCCAAAATCAGTGGCTCGATCCTATCGCCCCAGCCAATCGCTTATCGGCCCCCAGCACAATGCCATTTTCAACTTCATCGTAAGCTCTGTTGTCCCCGTTGTTTTAGCTGTTGTCTTTTTCATCACTTTACTGGATTTCGTAATCAGTGGTGGAGAGAATCCTTATCGGGAATTCTGGATATTAATCGGTGATTTATGGGATGTAGGTGTAGGTATCATCGGTACAACAGCTATTGTTTTCATGGTTCTCACACGGTTTTTCCCTGAAGTGAACGAGGAAATTAATCTGGATTTCCTTGACAATGAAAAGATTGATTGGGACATCAATGATCTGCCAGAACTCGTCAGGCTCGAAGATAAAATTCAGATATGGGAACCCATCGCCGGGATCGTATTTCAGACTTTGTTGTTAGTCGTTATTGCCTTCCTCTTCGATCAATTGATAGGATTCTGGTGGTTGGCAGAAGAAGAATGGCGGATGGTGCCTCTCTTTACAGAAGCCTTCAAAGCCTTCCTCCCCATGATGGCCGTAGGAATAGGGTTAAATATCATTCTCAATGGTATCCAACTCTATCAACGGAAGCAATCACTCCTCACCCGATGGTTTGAAGTATTAATTAATGGTTACGAAATCAGCATTATTTGCATGATGCTGAATGCCGGTACACTGATGGAAGTCAACCAGTCTCTTGCCCTTGAGAGAGGATTCCCTCTTGACAACATAGAAGACATCTCGATGCTTTTTCAAAACAACCACTTCCATTACTTTCTCATTTTCCTCATCGTAGTCATTTCAATTGATCTCATTACCAAAGCTATAAAGGCAGGTAAATTGACAACTGAGCATGTGAAGTAAAGAAGAATCACAAAAAGAAAGCAAAAGGAATTCCCCGGGATCAAAAGCGGTGATAACTGGTCAGATTCCGGGGATATATCTTTAACCCTCTTGATTCTGCCCATAATAAGCATTCTTGCCATGCTTTCGCAAATAATGCTTATCCAGTAATGCCTGCTGGAGAACAGCATCTTGATTCAGGTTCAGCGAAAAATAGGCCATCTCCGCCACATATTCCAACACCACTGCGTTCTCAACCGCTTTGCCGGTATTCTTTCCCCAGCTGAAAGGTCCATGATTGGCCACCAACACGCTCTGTATCATCAAAGGATCTAATCCACTGGCGATAAAAGTCTCCACAATCACCTTTCCGGTTTCCAGTTCATAGCCCCCCTGAATCTCTTCCAGTGTCATCAATCGCGTTACAGGAATTTCACCATAGAAGTTATCCGCATGCGTGGTGCCCAACGCGGGAATCGAACGCCTTGCCTGCGACCAGATCGTGGCCCATTTTGAATGAGTATGCACAACTGCGCCAACCCCGTCAAAGTTCTTATAAATTTCAAGATGTGTCAACGTGTCAGAAGAAGGCTGATATTTCCCATCTACGACCTCTCCATCAAGGTTGACAACAACCATGTCTTCCGGCTTCATATTCTCATAGCTCACACCACTGGGCTTGATCACCACCAATCTTCTTTGCGGGTCAAACGCGCTCATATTTCCCCAGGTGAAAAGCACCAGTCCTTGAGCCACAAGGCTCAAATTCGCCTCACATACTTCTCGCTTCAAGGATTCCAACATCGCTTTATCCTTTCAGTTGCCAGATCAAATCATTCATATTGAGTTTGTCTTTCAATTCATTCACCGTCGAAGCAGCATGAATATGAACAAATTCAATCCCCACCATCTCAGCAAAATCCCGCATGTGTTCGGCTGTCAGGGCATAGGTCATAATACTATGATGCGCACCGCCTGCTGTAATCCAGCACTCAGAGCCGATTTGCAGATCAGGCATTGGTTTCCACATCACAGTGGCCACCGGAAGCTTTGGCATTACCTGAATGGGTGCTCTGGCTTCAACATCATGAACAATCATGCGGAAGCGGTTGCCGAGATCAATCAAAGTCACCAGAATTGCATCACCCTCACAGCCTTCAAAAACCAGACGGGCAGGCGCATCCTTGCCGCCAATTCCCAGCGGTTCTACACAGATGTGGGGTTTATCATTGGCAATACTGGGGCAAACCTCCAGCATATGGGCCCCCAGAACCAGTTCGTTACCTTCTTCAAGATGATACGTGTAATCTTCCATGAAGGTTGTTCCACCAGCTTTACCCTGCGCCATTACTTTCATAATACTCATCAAAGCAGATGATTTCCAGTCACCTTCAGCACCAAAACCATACCCTCTGGACATCAGGTTCTGGGTAGCCAGACCGGGCAATTGTTCAAGTCCGTAGAGGTCTTCAAAAGTATCCGTAAACCCGCCAAAGCCGCCATTTCCCAGAAACCCCTGCATGGCTGCTTCCATCCTGGCCTGATACCGGATGCTATCTATTTGATCGGTATCAATCAAATACTTCTCTTCATATTCTGTCATTTTGGCATCAACTTGTGATTCAGTTACGTCGTTCACCAATTCAACAAAGCTCCCCATTCCCCAGGTGTTCACGCTCCAGCCAAACTTTATTTGTGCTTCCACCTTATCCCCTTCGGTAACAGCCACTTCACGCATATTATCGCCAAAGCGTGCGATCTTTAGGCTGCGAGACGCCAGCACTCCAACCGCACTGCGCATCCAATCCCCAATCCGTTTCCGCATTGAAGCATCTCGCCAGAAACCAGCAATCACTTTGCGAGGTTTGCGCAATCGGGCACTGATAAAGCCATGCTCGCGATCACCATGCGCCGACTGGTTGAGATTCATGAAGTCCATATTGATGCTCTCAAAAGGAATAGTACGGTTGAACTGCGTATTGAGGTGTAGATAGGGTTTGTTCAAGAGAGATAGTCCTTGAATCCACATCTTAGACGGTGAGAAGGTATGCATCCAGACGATGACACCAGCGCAATTCTTATCATGATTGGCTTCATTCATCATCTCAGTGACTTCATCTAATGTAGTCACCAGGCCTGCGAACTTCACTCCGCAGGGAATATGCTCATCCGCATCAAAGCCTACCGCCATCATTTCCCCATGTACTTTGACAGTTTTCAATACATCCGGGCCGTATAAATGCTGGCTGCCAATCACAAACCAGAACCGATACTCTTTTAAATTCTTCATGTTATCAGGCTCCTATTTTTAGTAAATACGGCATTTCATTCCCGTTAATAATTGTACTCCAATTGGGTTTTCCATTGTTCTGGCAGGTATAAATGCAAGCGCAATGTCGTTTAAAGCCAGCACCACCCAACTTTGTTCTTTCAATTTTCAATTCGTTTCAACTGAAAATTCTTTTTAGGGGAAAGTTACTCACATGCTAAAATTGATTACCAACTGTTCACAAGCTTTTTGTTCTTAAAGACACGTTAAGCTATCAAGGAGAGTCACATGCATATTACCCGAATGAAAACAAACCACGTGGTCAATCCCCTGGGCTTTAGCCTTGGGCAGCCACGTTTATCATGGGTCGTTGAGGATACAGATGCCATAACGCAAACCGCCGCACAGGTCATCATCTCGGCTGATGATGCTGGCAAAACCGTTCTTTTCGACAGCGGCAGACAGGCAGATATAGATTCGCTTGCCTATCCCGTTCAACTCTCACTCAAACCATACACCCGTTATTACTGGCGGGCAAAGGTATGGGGGGATAATGGTGATTCCGCTGAGAGTGATTTCAGCTGGTTCGAAACCGCCAAATTAGATCAACCCTGGCAGGCTGAATGGATCACCGCAGACGATGAAGATAAGGATATTCATCCCCTGCTTCGAAAATCCTTTGCGCTTGACAAAGAAATTACTTCTGCCCGTATCTATGCCTGCGGTGTTGGTATTTACCATCTCTTTCTGAATGGTGAAAAGGTTGGCGATGAAGTACTGGCACCCGGTTTCCATGCTTATGATAAATGGCTCCAGTACCAGACCTATGATGTGACCCCACAGGTGCAAAAAGGCAAGAATGCTCTTGGCGCCATGCTGGGCAACGGCTGGTATAAGGGCCGCTTTGGTTTCCAAATGGTTGAAGAACCCGTTTATGGTGGTACATTAGCGCTGATCATGGAACTTCACATAACCTTTGCCGACGGTAGTCAACAAGTGATTTCGAGTGATGAAAGCTGGAAGGCCGCCGCTGGACCCGTTTTAGACAGCGGGATTTACGATGGCGAGGTGTATGACGCCAATAAGGAAATTTGCTGTTGGAAAACAGCTGACTTTGATGACATCGCCTGGATGGGCACTAAAACCGTTGATCTGGGCTTTGATCGTCTAACCGCCCGTCTCAGTCCGCCGATCAAGATCATGGAAGAATTAAAACCGGTAGAAGTCATCCATACCCCCGCCGGTGAAACTGTGCTGGATATGGGCCAGAATATGGTTGGCTGGATTCGTTTCAATCTGGATGCGCCTAAAGGCACTGAAATTGTGCTAAATTGGGGCGAGGTCATGCAGCAGGAAAATTTCTTCAACTTGAACTACCGCTCTGCCAAATCTGAATATCGTTATATTTCGAATGGAAAACCCGCCGTGGTGGAGCCATTCTTCACGTTCTTTGGCGGCCGCTATATCAAAGTTTCCGGCTGGAATGGCGATCTGAATCCAGATGATTTCACAGGTTGTGTGGTGTATTCCGAGTTGGAACAAACCGGACACATCGAAACATCCAATCCACTCGTCAATCAACTCATCCACAACGCTCTCTGGGGGCAAAAAGGCAACTTCCTCGACGTGCCCACTGACTGCCCGCAGCGTGATGAACGCATGGGTTGGACGGGTGATGCACAGGTCTTCTCTGGCACCGCCTTATATAATATGGATGTAGCTGAGTTCTTTACTAAATACCTGTATGATCTGGCATTAGAACAATCTGCCGAAGATGGACTGGTACCGCATGTCATCCCTGCCGGGCGGTGGCGCGAGGGTGGCACCGTTGCCTGGGGCGACGCAGCCACTGTCATCCCATGGAATGTCTATCTCCACTATGGTGATAAAACCATCCTCGAACAGCAATTCGAGAGCATGAAAGCCTGGGTTGATTTCATCCGCCGCAAAGATGCCGAAACCGGCAATCATCGCTTATGGACGGTTGGTTTCCACTTCGGAGATTGGCTGGCTCTTGATGGTGATGATCCCAAATCACCTCTGGGTGGAACGGAGAACGGTTTCCTGTGTTCAGCCTACTATACATATTCTGCATCACTGGTTGCTAAGGCCGCCCGTGTGCTGGGAAAAGATGACATCGCCGAAGAATATGAAACGTTGGCGAAAGAAGTTCTGGAAGCGATCCGCACAGAATATTTCACTGCCACCGGGCGACTGGCCCTGAACAATCAAACGGCTTATGTCCTGGCTTTATTCATGGATTTAGCGCCTGAAGAATATCGTTCACGGGTTATCAATGATTTTCGAGCACGTCTTAAACGCGATAAGAACCACCTCAAAACTGGTTTTATCGGCACGCCGCTTCTGGCACGCACCCTTTCTGCCAACGGCGCCAACGACATTGCTTATACCTTGCTACTCAACGAGGATTATCCTGGCTGGCTGTACGCCGTCAAATTGGGTGCGACCACGATTTGGGAACGCTGGAATTCACTCCTGCCAGACGGAACGATCAGTGACCTGACGATGAACTCTTTCAACCATTATTCCTACGGCTCCATTGTGGAATGGATGTTCCGCAATATGCTTGGTTTGCAACCGGTTGAAGAAACCCCCGGTTTCCGCCGCGTTTCACTGGCGCCGCAGCCTGATGCCAAATTGAAATGGGCCAAAGGAAGCCTGGACAGCGCAGCTGGTTTGTATGTAAGCGCCTGGAAGATCGGCAAAGATGGCAGCCTCACTTTTAACTTTGTGATCCCCTTCAATGCCAGTGCTGCGTTGCGTTTACCAGATGCTGAATTAGCGAGTGTAACCATGAATGGTAAAGCATTGACCGAGTGCAACTTGGAAGCAAAACAATGCGGTAGTGAAGTGTTGGTTGAACTGTGTGCCGGTGAATGGCAGTTCACCTATCAACCCACCAGCGATTATCTGATCTTCCTTTCGTCAAAAACCCCACTGGGTGAGCTTCTCCGGAACAAGAAAGCGATTGAGATAATTCTTCCGCTGCTGCCAAAACGTCTACGGAATGCTAATCCAGATGACCTGGGACAATTCTCTCAGGCCACCATGCGAGATATGCTCGCAAGTCCGATGGCAGAGGGATTGACGGAAGAAATTCTTGACAAGATTGATGAGGTACTGAGAGAAATACCGATCGAATAAATGAAAACAAATAAAAAGCCTTGATGGTAATTCATCAAGGCTTTTTATTTTAATTATTTTGTTTGAACAATACCTGCCAAAAAAGACTTTGTTTCTGCTTAATATTACTTATAATATTAAAGACTAGAGAACGTTGATTTTGTATTGAAAAAAGTCTTTCAACCATGACAAAGTAGGACAATTTTAGGTGTGAAAATGAGTCAAGTGATTAATATTTATTGTGATGAGAGTTGCCATCAAGAAAATGATCATCATAAGGCAATGGTTTTAGGTGCTGTTGTTTGCCCTCA
>CAZQSG010000115.1:0-6692 GCA_964595925.1 uncultured Anaerolineaceae bacterium
ATGCGAGGTTCAATTTCAAGTGCTTTTGCCAGGTTTGTCACCACCCCGATTGCAATGATCGTCACAGGTTCGGGCGATGCCATCACAAAATCAATCATCGCCTGAACCCCGTCCTCATATACAATACCCGGGTAATCGTCAAGTTGATACCCTTCCACCCACGGACGTTGCGGATAGGGAAGATCACACTCCCGCGAAATACCAATTCCAATCGGCACGTCCGTATGTCCAGCGACCTCCAGCAGCTTTGCTGTCAGTCTGGCTCTATAATGGGTGTCACCATGTTCAGTAACAACCATTTTTAAATCTAATTCTGGGCTTCCCAGCAGCATCGCCAGGGCCCAGGTATCATCAATATCCGTACCAATGTCAGTGTCCAAAATTACTGGAATTTTCTTGTCAGTCATGTTTTTTTCTACCTGAAATTTTTTCTGCCAAATAGCAACAAGCTACTTGATTGTACCAAAAGCACATTTTAATAAACACTCTACGAAAGTTCAAATCCTGGAGGATCAAGCTCATATCCGCCGTCTTCCCAGGCTTTTCGCATGACTTCATTTTTTCTAAGGTAACGATCAACAATTGGTTTCGGTACACGATTAAGAGGACAGGAAAAATTGACACATTTTGTGCAAACTCGTTGAATCAGGTAATAAAAGAAAATCACCAGTGTGACGACAGCCGCTATAGCAAAGAAATAGCGGCCGCCCAGGATTAACCATGGGATTGGCCAGAGGCCAAAAATGACGAAGCCAATAAATAATTGAACTTTTTCAAAAGTAGTCATAGGTTCTGGATGATACTTCCATACTTTTGGAGAGCCATAATTGGCGATACAGTGCAGGGTTGGTGCATCTTCTGCGTAGAAGGGACAGTGGCTGCAAAGAATACGAATTTCCCACAAGGTGAAGAATATAGCCAAGAAGAAAACCCAAACTAACAAAGCCCACAGTTTATCAGCCAGCACCAGACCGATTCCGGTGGGAACCATGAAAAGCATGGCGCGAATCATGAAGTTAATCAACCAGGGTTTCTTAAATCGGCATTTCAATTGACTTTGCAACGTACAAGATTCACAAATTTTTTCATCCTTAACTGTACAAGTTTCATAATTAATTTTGGCCATGGTTTTCTTTCACTTTCTATGGGTATGGATAGGATTGTATTGAGGGTTTTGGACTGTGTGATCGGTTTTGCCTTCAGGTGCAGTAATGCAACGAAACTGATGATACACGTTTATTGAAATGGGTCTGCAACCATTACAATTTAATTCAACGCAGAATTGAGGACTTCCCGGCAGGGTCACCAGAGCCCATGCATCATCATTACCAATACCTAAAACACCGGGGGTTTCTTCTAAATTGAATTATCTTCTGCCTTGAATTATTTCTGTCAACTTTCAATGAATAACCTGATTGTACCAAAAATTTTCAATCTAATCATGAAGTCGAAAACCAAAAATTATGTCGATAGTAAATTTAGTGTTGTTTCTGGACGAAAAAAATCAACCATTCCTTTTTGCCAATGCCAGAATCATTCCAAGAGCAATGGAGAGAACAGCCGCCATCATAACGCGGTATTCAGATGGCAGCAAAAATGTGATAGTGTGGGCAGGGATCCAAAAAAAAGGAATCGTTTTAGCTATCACAACTGAGAAAAACTGTCCCCAGTCAATCTTTTCCACAATCATATTCAAGGTTGGCGAGGTTCCTTCATACCACAAGTCAAAAAAGGTGTCTGTGAATCGATGAAAAGCCATCATCACCGGTGCAAAGATCACATTCATAATCGCACTGATCATGAAAGCATTCAAAAGAGCAGACTCACTTTGGGGCAGAAATCCTTTCTCAATCGCCGCTATTACTCCCCCACTGAATAATTGAAACGCAAGGGCGATCACCATCCCCAGAAAACCCCATACCAGCGCGCGGGCAATTATATAAGAAGGAACCTTCCATTCTCCTGTACGGATACGGCGTGCCAGCAACTCACCCATTGGAGCTAGAAGCATAAATTTCAGAAACGCCGTCATGTAAGGAAAATTCGTATTCATCCACTGATAACGATCTGCCATAGGAGGTATCAGCATGATCGTCAACGCTGCACCTATGGTAACAGCCCATAAAAAATCATATTTTAAGTTCGATTTTGCGCTGTTTTCAGCATTCATAGCCCATCCTTCTTCATTATAAGCTGTTCAGTGACATCAAGAAAATATTACCTTCTTTATTGTACTGAAAAAGGAGCCGCCTTGTAAGACAGCTCCTTTCATCAGCTAAAAAGATTTTGTTATTCAATTACTTCGATAAGCACTGCCCGCACCAGGCGACGGAAGAGATACTCTCCGCTGACCTTATCGTAGCCTTCACACGTCATCAAAGTCAACCAGTCATAATCTTTATGTTCAAATGTCTTCTTCAAATTACTGGCTGAAACCAACCTTGTTTCTCGAACTTCGTACACATACGTCGCACCAAAAGCGTGAATCTGTACCTGATCACCATAATGAAGTTCATTCAAATTGGCAAACGGGCCGGGATGGTTTGTTTCTGTCCAGTTGTGGGCTGTGATAACTGTATTACCGCTCCATGTCGGATAGGCCGATCCGATTAGATAGCCAGCATCGTCACCCAACCATGTTACATCCCAATCACCTTCGTAAATGGGAACAGTAACAATATCAACTTTCAAGTTAAGGCCAGGAATCTCAAGTATGAGAGCATCAGTCCCATAACTCTTCTCAACAGGCTGCACTGGCAGCTTTGTGATTAACCCCGGTGCAAAACCAGTATCTGGAAGCTCTTCTGGAGCTTGCCAGGATTCCTCGGCCTCTGCAACAATCGCTTCACCAGGGTCATCTACATCGCCATCACCATTTAAATCTGCATCAAGCGTCGCTCGATTGTCGGCCCGATTAACGCCGCTATCAACGCGAACATTGAAAGAAATCGCAATATCATTCACTGCCTCTTCCGGCGTTGTTGCACCCAGGTCAGGTCCTAAAATGCCTACCCAGACAATCCGCCCGCGAGGATATTCCAGAGTTATACCTTCATAATAACAGTAAGTTGTAGTCGTGCTGGTCGATCCATCTTCATCACAGACCACACCAGTATTTGTGCTACCAATCGGCAATACACCAGTCGGCAGCGAATACCCGCTGGATATGCCGGTATCGTCAAAGGTTGTCCCAAACGGAATTTCATCGCTCACTTCAGCATTAATCGCGACAATATTAGTATCGTTGATCCAAATCATCGTCCAGGTAAGATAAGGCACACCGGAAGGATCAACTAGTTTGATGCCAAAAGGAGGATCAAAGAGATTCGGGCCAAAATCAAGCGGGGTCGGTTCATTGTTGTTAGTCGGATCACCGTCACTCGGCTCAGGATCGGGATCTTCACCATCTTGTGAGTCGTCCGTTATCTCCTGGTCTGCGGGGTTGTCGGCTGTAGCATTCGCTGTATTATCAAATGGACCACTATTCGCGGGAATCACACGCACAATAACTGTGATGGTTCCGCTGGCACCAACATCTAAAGAATTGGTGCCGTCTTCTAACATATTGACATCACCCGTTCCACCAACACCGTTATAACCAGGCCAGTTCACAGTAAAATCATTACTGCTTAATTCAATAATATCAACCAGAACAGTTGGATCGGAAAAGACCGAGGAAAAATCATCCGTTACCTGCAAATTACTCAGCGTCACATTACCATAGTTGCGCACTAAAATTTCGTAAGTCACGTCCCAGGTGCCGGCACTAACCTCAACAGGGTCACCGACCACTCGTTTGGCAACGCCAATTAAACCAGCATCAGCTAAATTCTGCGTGTCATTATCATCACCTGTAACTTCATTTCCTTCACCCGGATACTCCCCTGTTGCAGTAGCCGTATTGGTAAATGTACCAGCGTCCACATCTGCCTGCGTGAGGGTATAAACACCAGTAAAAGTAGTGCTGTCTATTTCATTTAAACCTAGTGTTGCGATCGGTCCGCCAAAAATTGTAACTCCCCCCACTGTATCTGCGACAGTAACATTTGAAAGGGTCACATTGCCTGTATTTTCAACGGTGAATTCATACGTAATCGTGTCGCCCACATCCACCCGATCATCGGGCGCAACCACGTCCGTGTTGAGCGTGCCGGTCTTGGTCAATGCAATCGCAGGCTGACGGTCAAATTCAATCACCGCAGAACCTTCTGCGGGTTCGCTTTCATCGCTATCGCCTACTGCCGTATTGGTAAAGCTGCCGTTATCAAAAGCCTCTTGCGTAACCACATATGCTGCTTGACAGGTAATAAACTCGCCTACATTTAAAGTCGTCGGAATCACAGGATCACAGGTACCCAACACAACACCATCTCCAGCATCCGTCACAGTCACATTCGTCAAGGTCTGATTACCGGAATTGAGAACGATGATTTCATAGTCCACAGTCTCGCCAACATCATAAGGCGGATCAGTAATGACTTCTTTATACACTTTCAATTTTGGGTTTTCCGCGATTGGCACTGTAATACTGTCTGATTCAGGCTCAGTCTCATCGCTGTCGCCAAAGGCAGTGTTGGTAAATTCTCCCGCATCCACATCAGCTTGCGTAACTTCATGCGTTGCCTCACAAATCATCGAAGCACCGACAACAACCTGTGACCCCAAAATGGGTGTACAGGTTCCCAACACAACATCTGTGCCAGGATCTGTCACTTGAACATTATTCAGAATCGTCGTACCAATGTTTCGAACCGTGATTTCATACGTGATCGTATCGCCCAGATCATAAGGGGCACTCGAGGTCGTTACTTTATTGACACTCAATGCGGGACCGCCCGTAAGCGGCACAGTTTCGTCATCACTCACCGGATCGGTCTGATCACTATCAGCGTAAGCTGTATTCGTGAATTCACCAGCAGCAATATCCTCGGCTGTAACAACATATGAAGCCGTACAGGTCATCGTCGTTCCCGCCGCCAGCGTGGAGCCGTTGGTCGGTGTACAACTTCCTAAGGTCACATCTGTACCCGGATCAGTCACGGTAACATTGCTGAGGCTGATATCCCCGGCATTTCTTACCGTAATGTCATATGTAATCGAATCACCCTCATTATATGGTCCAGTGCTGGTCACGTCTTTGCTGATCTGCATTTCAGGCGACGCATGCACCGTCAGAGTATCAACAGCATCCACTTTGTTCGTGGCTCCCTCATCAGTTACAACCGTTCCTTTAGGAATCCTATTCACATATTCGCCGGCGACAGTACTCGAAACCGGAACTTCGATCGTACAGACTTCATAAGCAGTCAATGCGCCGCCAGCAAGCTCAATATACTGTGAACCAACAACCGCATCCAATGTACCTCCACAATCAGTGGTTGGGGCAGGCGCTGGTGACCCAGCGATGAATAATCCCGCGGGCAGTATTCCCGGCAGATTGTCAATCACGCCCATCCCATTCAGAGGAATATTTGTTCTGTTCTCAATCTCAATCGTCAGCATAGAATATTGGCCTGGCTCACCAAGAATGGTGGAGGGGTTAAAGTACTTAATTACACTGACACCTGGCAAGTTTGTGAGCGTAGTAGATGTTGGATCATCATTATCTGCTCCATTGAAACTCGTTACTTCACCGACATGGATGGTATTAGTAAGATTGCCATTCACATTCATTGTCGCACTCAGGCGCAGTACACAGCGTCCACCTGCGGGGAGAAACCCACCGCTGAAGGTAAACGATTCATCACCAGGATTGCCAACAAGCGCTCCACCACAAACCCCAACATCAAAATTAGGCGGGGTAGCGATATACATTCCCGTAGGCATATTATCAACCAGAGCAATTCCGATCAGGTCAACATTATTTGGGTTAATCAGTTCAATGCTCATTGTTGAGGATGAACCGCCAAACACCGATGAAGGTTGGAAACCCTTCACTACTTCGATAGAAAGTTCATGAATAGTGAGTTGGGCCTGCGAATTTGCAACCGGAATGATCTGCGTTGTGGTTCCCTGAACCGTTCCAACGACATTATTCCGCTCAAGGGTGTTAGTGCGTGTTGTTGCGCTGCCATTTCCCTGCACGTTAACGTTGATGGTGCAAATACCAGGTACGCTCCCCACTTGAGAAGGCACGCTGCCTCCAGTCATTTCGATCAATTGTCCTCCCGGAACCGCAGTAATGCTGCCCCCGGGACAGGTTGTACTGGCATTGGGCACAGGTGCAATCACCACATTACCACCGCCCATCGAACTCAGGTAATCTGCAAGATAGACATCCACCAGCGGCAGTTCATTCGTATTGGTCAAAGTGATCGTTAAGGTCGAAAAACCTCCCGGACTGACAGTGGTGGGATAAAACTCTTTTGATGTCGTCAGGTCGGTGACCCGCAAGTTAGCAGAAATATTGGCAGGGATTGTTTCGCCCTGATCATTCGTGATATGACCGGGCTCAATCTGATTCGTATACTGATCCAATGCATCACTGGTGACCCAAACACGAATTCGGCAGTTTCCTCCTGCGGTAATAGTCCCACCGGATAATATGATTTCTGTTCCACCATTTACCGCCGTTAATGAAGCACCTGTACCACATCCACTTAGGGTAGGTGAGGTTGAATTAGTAATATAGATTCCGGCAGGAAGAATATCCCGGATATAAAAACTGGTCAGAGTCTGATCCTCTGGAGCGT
>CAZQSG010000116.1:0-6642 GCA_964595925.1 uncultured Anaerolineaceae bacterium
GTTTGAATTATCTAGATGAGCCATGAAACATTCATTCCCCTTTCGATCGTTGATTCTCTCCATTATCTTTCTTCTGCGGGTGTGGGCAGATCAGGTGCTGCAGTATTCGGAATATTTCCCATTGGGAGCAGTATACGGTGTCGATAATACCTGTAGAATGCCTTTTCAGATTGTGAATACAGGTTATGAAATTGGATTATGTGAATCTGGTGGTACAGACTCGACGCAGATGGGGTGCTACGCTTCCAACAAAATTTAAAACACCAGCTAATAGCAGAACCCTGGCTGCAAAAACGTTACAGCCATAATGAAGAACTAAAGCAAAATGAAGTTTAGGAAAATTGAAGGAGCTATTGCATGAAAATAAAATCGATCACCCTTAAATATCACCGTGAAGATGGTGATTGGCATGAACAGGAATTGGCCCCTGGGACTTATGTGATCGGACGGTCAGCCCAGGCAGATTTGCAATTCGATTCATCGAATATTTCCCGTCAGCATTGTCAGATTGAAGTTACTGAAGATCATGTGACAATAATGGATATGGGCTCCTCCAACGGTACATATGTGGATGGAGAAAAATTAGCGCCAAATGTTCCAGTCACTTTGAAACCGGAACAAACTTTCAAGGTCGGATCTTTTGAAGCCTGCATGGTTTGGGTGGCTGCTGTTGATGAAGCACCTCTGTATGATGAAGCGTCTACTTCGCGCCGATCCCCTGAACCCCTGAAAGGGAAAATTCAGGAAGAAGAGGAAGCGGTTGTTGAACAATATACCTTGCATCTCACCAATTCTCAGGGAGAAAGCAGGGAAGTTGTGCTTGAACCTGGACAATATGTAATGGGGCGTACTGCGAGTGCCGATATACAAATTGAAGAAACGAAAGCATCTCGTTTGCATGCCCGAATTTATGTCACGCAGGATGGCTGTCAAATAGAAGATGTGGGATCATCGAATGGAACGAAGTTAAATGGCGAAACACTTACACCCCATGAACTAATCGATTTTTCATTAGGTCAGGTGGTAGAAATTGGCGGATGTTCTCTGTCATTGCAGCGCAGTGGTGCGGGTATGGAAGCCCTGGGGATGGAGGATGATGCTACCCAGATTGAAGAGCCTGAAAATGCTGCTGAAACCATGGTTGAGCCTGTGGGTGTCGAGAATGAGACTTTGATTGAAGAAGGAATAATTGAAGATTCGACGCAAATAGATAGTTTTGAAGATGATTCAACACAGCTAGATGGTTTGGGAGCTGATTCAACTCAATTGGATGCAAGTATTGAAGGCGAACGTACCAGTATTGGCGAAGTGCCGATGCAGGTCGATCGAACGTTTTTAGATGGGTTGACACCGGTTCAACAGATTGAAGATGCCTCTAATGGCCTGATCTTGCGTTTTCAACGGGATCAGGGTGCATGGGATCAAATTACACTTCGTCCAGGTGAATATGTGCTGGGCAGGTCTGAAGAAGCCGATTTATCAATACCAGACACTAAGATTTCACGACGGCATGCAAAAATAATCGTGGACGCCGCTATGGGATGTTTTTTGATGGACATGGGGTCAGCCAATGGAACCCAGATCAATGGAAACCCGCTGCGCCCACGTGTGAAGGTTCCTTTTGGGATGTCACAAACTGCTTCAATGGGCAGCTACCTCTTCCAGGTGATGCCATTAGCCGGTGAAAGCCGCACGATGATTGAAGTAGCACAGAGTGACATTGGCGAGACGTTAGTAAGTGCAACCCAGATGGCCCCTGTTGCAGCGCTGACTCTGCGCTATCGGGAGGGGAACGGCCCCTGGCAGGAATTGCCATTGGGCACCGGTGAGCAGATTATGGGGCGTTCTTCTGAAGCACAATTACGCATTCCTTCGAACACAATGTCACGGCGGCATGCCAGCCTGTTTATACAGGAGGGTCGGGTATGGATCACAGACCTGAGCTCGAAGAATGGCATTCTGATTAATGGGCAGCGAATTCCCCCCGAGCAAAGTGTGGAACTTTCAATGGGTCAGAAATTCATGGTGGACGATTTTGTATTTGAAATTAACGGTGGCGGAATGCAAATCGCAGGATATGATCCAACCCTTATATCCGGGGATGTTGCTGGTGTGATTCTGGAGCCGGGCAGAATGGATGCCCTTCTCAATATCCCTTCTTCAGCTGGTGCTGGTGAACATACGATGATTGGTGAAGAAATGGGGATAGATATGGCTCTGTTAGGTGGCCAGCAGGCACAGGCACCAATCAATTTGGCAGGGCATGAACGTGTAACGATAGGACGCGGCGCAGATAATATGATTTCGTTTGAACATCCTCTTGTCAGCCGTTATCACGCTGTTATTGAGCGCATGGGAACGCGAACCAGAATTATTGACTTGCATAGCGCGAATGGTGTCTATATTAATGGGCAGAAGGTTGAGAACCAGTCCTGGTTAAAGCAGGGTGACAGTATTAAAATTGGGCCTTACCTGATTGGATTTACCGGTAATGAGCTGCGACCTTCCGCGGAACAGAGCTATAACATAGATGTGGTTGGCCTTCAAAAATGGGTCACAAAAGATATTAACCTGCTCAAAGAGATCAGTTTGAATGTGGGTCGGAATGAGTTTGTAGCTCTGGTTGGCATGAGTGGTGCTGGAAAGAGCACCTTGATGGATGCTATCAATGGCTTCCGCCCTGCGACACATGGCGCTGTGTATGTGAATGGAACTGATCTATATGATAATTATGGCCAGTTCCGCGACGAGATCGGCAATGTACCCCAGCGTGATATTGTGCATATGGAATTAACAGCTGAACAGGCGTTGGAATATGCCGCCCAACTTCGTATGCCGGCAGACACAACTGCTGCCGAACGTCAGCAGGCGGTTAATGGCACATTGGAAGACCTTGGGCTTACGTTCCGCAAAGACGTTCAAATCTCCCGTCTTTCTGGTGGGCAGATCAAAAGGGTTTCAATTGGGGTAGAGTTATTGACCAAGCCGCGTTTATTCTTCCTGGATGAACCTACCAGCGGTCTTGACCCCGGTACAGAATATGAGATGATGAAGCTGCTTCGTCGGCTGGCAGATCAGGGACGCACAATCATGATCATCACGCATGCGACAAAAAACGTGATGTTTTGTGACAAGGCTATCATTCTTGCAAACCGCGGGAATCTGGCTTTTTATGGCCCGCCTGAAAATGCGCTGGCTTACTTTGATCAATATCGTACTCATCGAGAACGGCTTGAAAAGGATATGGAATTTGATGATATTTATCGAATTTTAGAAGATCCTGATCGTGGTAAGCCTGAAGATTGGCGCGAACGCTATTTGCAGAGCGAGTACGCAAAGTACGCTCTGCCAAAACAAAGCGTGGCAGCACCGCAGGCGCAGCCTGCTGCAGCAGGGAAGCGCAAACAAGGTGGAAAACGCATTTCGGCGTTCAAACAGTTCTTTGTCCTGTCACATCGTTATTTGCGCTGTATGTTTCAGGATAAAGCCTCACTGATCTTGACTCTTTCATTAGCCCCTATGCTGGGGCTGATGAACTTTATCTGGGGAAATCAATTATTTGACCCGGTGAACGGCACAGCGGCTAAGACGATGGGGGTGTGGTTTACAATCGCTATTGTAGGTATTCTAGTGGGTTATATGGGCAGTATTCAGGAGCTTGTTAAAGAAAAGGAAATATATAAGCGTGAGAGGGCGGTTGGTTTGAAGATACTGCCTTACATTATGTCGAAAGTGTGGGTGGGCGCTGTACTGGCACTTTATCAGGCATTTTTCATTCTCCTATTTGCAGTATTACTGGCAAGACCTGTTGTAGCGGATATTCTGGGTTATGTGAGCATGTATATCACATTACTGTTGGTGATCTTTTGCAGCTTTATAATGGGATTATTAATCTCAGCGGTCTCAAAGAATCCGAATACTGCTCAGTTAATCATGATTGGAACATTTGTCCCGCAGATGTTGTTAGCAGGTGTCCTCCAACCACTGAATATGATTGTGGGCGGCGAAACAATAAGTACGATTTTAGTTGCTCGCTGGGGTTTTGAGAACCTGGTTCATGCCACGGGGATGGGCGATCCGATGGTAGAAGATGCCTGCTGGTCTGAGCTGGATCGTGACATTCGGAATAACCTGACGAATGAGCAGAAGACGCTCTGTGAATGTATGGGGCCGCAGTTATTCGAAAACTGCCGCACAATCCCTGGCATCCTTTCCCCAGATTTTTATGGCCAGGATGCTCAACTTGTACTGGCGATGGATCGACCCCAATCACCGCCTGAACCCGGACGGTTGCCGACCCCAACCCAGCGTAATACACCAACTCTGGTTGCCAGCCCGACCTTTTATCCCTCGCCAACCTACATGCCAACACCAACACCATGGATGACACCGACTTCGAAGCCTATTCGGATTCATGTTGATCCTGAAAGCTGCGGCGATGAATCCGAAGGATGGACACAGGAAAAAGAAGACTGCGCAAATAACCAGCTGTACAACGAAATTGCGTGGCAGAAATATGAAGCTGCCCAACAGATGGAAGATTATCAGGTGACGCGTGAAGCCCAGTTTGATGTTTATCGAGATGATACCGAACAACAATTCATGGATTATCGCGATGATGTAGAAGGACAGTTTGAAGAGTATAAAGAAGATGTGGGTGATCAGCTGGAGCAATATTCCGGTGAGGAACGTGAGATTATCGAATTGTATGCGGAAGATAATATGGATGTGTTTGAAGTGTACAAAGAAGATATGGAAGAATACAGCGATGAATTGACAGACTATGAGCGCACACGCCAGAAAGCGATCTCCTCTGCTGAAGCCGTTCTGGGTATGCTATGGGATGACTATGGCCGAACCTTTCAGGGTACTGCAACCGTTCGGATGCTCTATATCGGTATTATCACTGTGGTTGAGTTCATCCTGCTGTTGATTATGATGAAAAGAAAAGACACGGTCTAGTTCTGATGGTTGTTATTCTAGAGGCGGTTATCAGTCAGAACGACATAAAACGTCTAATACCATTTGAATTTGAAGTTTCAATCTAAATAAAACCACCCTTATTTTATAAGGGTGGTTTTTTATCACATGGTTTGCGTTATCGGTGGGTTGATTGACAGGTTTAGCCCCGATCGGTGTAGGCTTTTTCAGCCCGTTTTTTGCTGACCTACTTTACCGATTTCCTTTTGCTCGATTATGTGTCTTACATAACATTTGACAGTTCTTGATGTTTGTTGCGCCGCCTTTGCTCCATGCCGTTACATGGTCGGCATCCATTTCGCTCAACTTCCAGATTTTGCGCTTGTTGGCATCAGGCCCCATGGCACAAAGCGGACAGTTTGATGTGCCGTTGGCTTTGGCAGCAGCGGTTTGTGCTGCATAAACATTTTTTTTAGTGGCATCATCAAAGACCCGCACATTTAATAATTTTGTATCAACTGAACCACCAAGAATATACTCAAAAATACCCTTACGGTTTTTAATATACGGATCACTGTAGAGTTTTTGCACCTCTTCTGAAACCTCATTCGGGTTATAAGGCGTATGATGATATTCTTCATACAACCGTCCCCACTCCAATCCGCGCATCTCTTTTTCGACATCGTTAAACACACCTGATACCCAGTCAATTACACTGTTGAAATAGGTTTTTAACTCGTCTATGGTTTTATCGTAACGATGGCGGCTCATATAATCGCCAATGTTGCCTTTGCTAACCCAGTCGAGGGCGCATTCCAAAAATTTCTGTCGATTGGCACTGCCTTTTATATACGCGCTCCATTTTTGGATATTGGCATTCTGGCTGTTACTAAACTCCGCCTTACCAAGAGTCACAAACGGTCCTGAATATACGGCGTTCAGCAGCTCCTGATCATTGAGTGGTATACCAACAATATTGATTGTTTTGAACCACTCTTTGATCTCACTTTCGGTACCTTCGCATTCGTAAATCAGCAGTTTCGTTTCCAATATCTTCGATTGCTTATCAATCGCAATCCCACTAAAATATTGCTGCATGCCGTTTTCATCTTTGACAGCAAATTTATTGGTTACAAATCGTCCAAAGCTGGTGATGCGCTGCTGCCCGTCTAACACTTCGAGCGTATCTTCACTTACCTTGTTAAAATAAATTAAACCCAACGGGTAGCCCTTGAGGAGGGAATCAATCACCGCCACCTCTTTTTTGCCACCATCGGATGCATAAATATAATTGCGCTGGTATTCCGGCTGGATGGTTAATTTACCGGATAAGCCAAACAAGCCCTTGCCTTCAAGTTCGTTATAGACAAATCCTTCACACATATCTTCGACAGTAATGTTGGTTTTTAGCGTAGTTTTCATTTTGTTACTTCCCTATGCTTGATAAAAATCCTCTTATATATTCGTTTTTTGCTTACTACAGGTTGCGAAATTTTACTTGTCTCATCCCATAGTCCTTCAGAAAAGCCCTTCCCTTCACTTTCTGTTGCACCAACAATCACAAATTGTTCAGGACAGTATTTATCAAGAAAGCTAATCGGTACGCCCATCACGCCATCATAATCACTGGGGATGGCGTCGGTAAATGGAACCTCAATGGCGTCGTAGTTGTCGTAGTGGTCATAGGTTTCTTTCCCTTTGACCGTCTTGTGCTTGCTGTAT
>CAZQSG010000117.1:0-6642 GCA_964595925.1 uncultured Anaerolineaceae bacterium
CGGCTCTTTCTTCATGATTATTAACGTAAGCAATGCGGCTTACAACGTCTTCACCATACGGTACCTGAGGATTCCCCATTCCCACTTTTGCAAGGGTGGTCCCATTGGATAAATCAACCAGGTAGCCTGCCATCTTTGTAGTGCCAATATCAACCGCCAGACCTAAAAGCGAGGTTTCTTCTGGCAAAATTGCAATTACTTCTTTTCGATTTCGAAGCGCAACCAGAAAATGCCAATCGTAAATGCGAATTAATTGTGAGAGGGAATTCAATAATGGAAATTCTATTTTTACTCCAGGGAATCCTTTGGCTTCTAAAGCATCTTTGAGCCGGATGACATCAGAACGAAGATCGTATACTGTAGGAGGGGACAGTATAATATTGATTGGTTCGATGATGATATCCATCTCGATATCCTCTTCTGAGCCTTCTGTTTGAAGGCGTTGTGCTGTTGAGAGCGACTCAGGTGGAATGTTGAATTTGACATCTGAACGGACACGAGTTTGACATGCCAGTCGATAGCCATTTTTTTTGTCGTTATCAGTGAGAACTTCTTCCTCAACATCTGTCATTGGAGAGAGAGCTCCTGACATTCGTTGAACACGGCATTTGCCGCACCAGCCATCGCCACCACAGAGTGCCGTAATTTGAATACCTGCTTTCTGGGCAGCATCAAGCACAGTCATTTTTTCATCAAGTTCAATCCTGAGTCCAAGAGGTTCCAGTTCCATTTTATAAGTTGTCATTAACTATCCTTAAATTTGTGGATTTCTTCCATTTTATCATCATTGAATATTGCTTTAGTGAATGGTTATAATTGTATTTCGTTCATATTCTAATCTTCGAATGTTAATTTTTCAATAGAGCGTAAGATAATGGTAAAAGGATTTTCATACATTTTCATTTCAGAAAAATCTGAGCAACTTTGATGGCTTTGGAACATTTCTTGCAATTAATGCAGAGCAGTTTAATAATAAAAAATGAAAGCCTGTCATTTTTATTTGAATATGGAAATCATTTGCCAAAATGATTTTGTATTCGACCAAATTTATTATCTTATTATTATAGGCTTTCATTTTTGTTTTAACGTGAATTGGATTAATCGATTATAATTTGTTTGAAGAAGATTTAAATCTCGATAAAGGAAAATATAAAGAATGCTAAGGAAATCGAAGCTAAGGCCTCGATTTCCCCTAATATTAATTTATGAAAAGAATACAACTGCAACATTTCGCACCCATTTTATTACTGGTTTTTATCTTTGGTGCCTGTCAGATAAAACCTGAAGCAAACACAATATCTACTGCAACTGAAAAAATTGAAATCCCGGAAACACAAAGTACGGATGTTCAGGGAGAGCCTTCAAATCAGGAAGAAGTTGAAACAGTATCCTTTACACAAACACCTCGTCCTGAAGAAGAAACGGGCGAAGGTATTGTTGAGCTTGAGGCTACACCAGATTTGCGTCTCGATCCGACGGATTGGAAGAATTGGCCAATCGTACCTGCAATTTCAGCAAATTCTTTAGAGATTTATAAAGAAGGGATTTCAATGGGAAATAATCCAACTCATTTTTCTAAAGTTGGTGACTGCCAAAATGTAATTTCTCTTTTCCTTGGCGATTTCGATAATGGTTGGTATCGGTTGGGGGATGAGTATGAAGATTTGCAGGAAGTGATTGATTACTATGAAGGTTCGTGGGGGCGTGATAGCATGGCAGTTAAAGGGGGGTTTAATGTTGCCTCTGTGCTCAACCCCATGTTTGCAAATCAAGAATATTGTGAAATAAACGAAACTCCGCTGGCTTGCGAGTTTCGAATCTATCAACCAAGCGTGGCCCTTATCAGTATGGAAACCTGGGGGATCTATGATGATCCAACTAAATATGAATATTATATGCGTAAGGTGCTGAACGAGGTGATTTCCAAAGGCGTGTTGCCGATTTTGGCGACCAAGGCTGATAATTTGGAAGGCGATTATGTGATTAATCAAGCGATAGCTCGACTTGCTTATGAATATGATATTCCCATGTGGAATTTTTGGGCTGCGGCTAATCCTTTACCAGATAACGGTTTGTCGACCGAGGATCATTTCCATCTTACTGTAGGCTTAGGTAATTATTTTGATGATCCTGATAATTTCGTAGCAGCGTGGCCCGTTCGGAATTTGACTGCTTTACAGACGATTGGTGCTGTTTATGACGCAATTCAGAATATAGAATAAACAAAAGCTTCTGACTTACCAAACTAACAGGATATAATTGAGCAAAATTGGTAAATCAGTGCTTGATAATTAAGGCATTGTAGACACTATTGAACCGGAGGTAATGATAAGATGAAGGATACTCTTTTTGCCTTCGATATCGAAGCTACCAGTGGAAATGCTCGTGCAGGACGGTTTCATACCATGCATGGCGACATCATTACACCAATATTTGCACCAGTTGGCACACAGGCAGCTATGAAAGGCAGTATAACTCCTGCACAATTGGAAGAGATTGGTGCTAATCTGGTGTTATCAAATACTTACCATCTCCATTTGCGGCCCGGAGATGAACTCGTCGCGGAAATGGGCGGACTTCACCAATTTATGCAATGGAATGGTCCAATGCTGACTGATTCGGGAGGGTTTCAAGTTTTTTCATTGGCCAAGATGAGAAGGATTGATGAGGATGGAGTAACCTTCCGGAGTTATGTTGACGGATCTGTGAAGCGGTTTACACCAGAGACATCGATTGCCATTCAGGAAAATCTGGGCGCTGACATAATTATGGCTTTTGACGAATGTGCAGAGCCTTATAACCGCGAATATTCTATAGCGGCAATGGAAAGAACCCATCGATGGGCGTGGCGCTGCAAAGCAGCGCAGAAACGAGAGGATCAAGCGCTATTCGGGATTGTTCAGGGAGGAATATTTCCTGATCTACGTGAAGAATCAGCGAAAGTGATAACTGAATTGGATACACCAGGGATTGCGATTGGGGGATTATCTGTTGGTGAAACCAAAGAAGAAATGAATACAGTTTTGGATCAAGTGAATCAGATTCTTCCAACAGGAAAACCAAGGTACCTGATGGGTGTGGGCTCACCAGAAGATTTGGTAAATGGGATATTACGGGGAGTGGATATTTTCGATTGTGTGCTTCCCACTCGTTTGGCACGCCACAAAGCAGCGATAACAATGAGGGGGCAGATTAATCTTCAAAATGCTACCTACCGAAGCGACCCCCGGCCAATTGACGAGGAATGCGGGTGTTATACATGCCAGCATTTTTCTAGAGCCTACTTGAGGCATCTTTTTGTGGCAAAAGAAGCACTGGGAGGAACATTGGTTTCGATTCACAATCTGTATACATTATTAGAATTGGTCCGACGCAGTCGAAAGGAAATTATTGAAGGAAATTTTGAAAACTTTGCGAATCAATTCTTAGAAAATTACAAAGTCAGGGGGAAAATATGAGCATTTTTCAATCTATCATTCTCGGTATAGTTCAGGGATTTTCTGAGTTTTTACCGATCTCAAGTTCAGCTCATCTGGTGCTGATTCCCGCAATATTAGGTTGGGTATTTCCTGAGGATCAAATTTTTCCATTCAATGTTCTGGTTCAATTAGGAACACTCGTGGCTGTGATCATTTACTTCTGGGAAGATTTGGTTGTGATGGCAACTGCATTTATCAAAGGAATTGCTAAGTGGAGGCCTTTTGAAGATGAAAATTCCCGTTTGGCGTGGTTCATTATTTTGGCAACTATTCCGGCAGGTGTGATCGGTTTATTGTTGGATGATGTGGTGGAAGCTGCTTTTAAAAGTCCCTGGCTTGCGGCGGTTTTTCTGTTTATCACAGCTTTTATGATGTGGATGGCAGAACATTTTTCTAGACAGGATCGCGAATTATCGAGTTCTAGCTGGATTGACGCTCTTCTGATCGGATTATCGCAGGCCCTTGCCATCTTCCCAGGAATTTCTCGTTCTGGTGCAACCATATCAGTGGGGATGGGACGCCATCTGGATCGGTCTTCGGCAGGACGGTTTTCTTTTCTGATGTCGATTCCAATTATGCTGGCAAGTAGTATTCTGGGAGTGAGGGAATTGCTTGCAGTTGAAGATTTGGTTTCTTTTCTTCCGGTGATGGTGATTGGATTTGTTACAGCTGGAGTGGTTGGATATGTTTCAATTCGATGGTTATTGAGGCTATTGAAAGAGCATTCATTGAAGATATTCTCTTACTACTGCATTGGTTTCGCGGTGTTCTCTTTGGTGTTCGGTTTTGTTTTTTAAACAGAAGCTCTATATATTTATTTCAATTTTCCTACTGACTGGCTGTCAGACTGACCCTGGCGGGGAGATACTGCCATTGATTATCCCTACAAAACCACAGGTTTGGACAGTGCAGGTTAGTGATGCGGCAGAGAGGGTGCAGGAAACCTTTAATTTATGTAATGATGCAATTCCGGGTGTTTCATTGCTGGTTGAGCAAAGCACACCGGAAGAAATTATCACAGAACCAGCCGATTTTGTGTTTGCGTCCGATTCACTTGATATGCCTGAATCAAAGGTTTTCTTGCTATACGAAGAATCATTCAATGTTGTAACCCATTTCGAAGTGCCGGTTTATTCTTTGACGATGACACAAATGCAGGATATTTATACAGGACGAGTGACAGATTGGTCGAATATTGACATTACTTCTTCTTATAAAGGGGAGATTCAACGGTTTGGCTATTTCGAAGGAAGTGATTTGCAGGGAGCCTTTGAACAGACCTTAGGAGAAGACGTGGTTGGAAAATGGCACCTTGTCCCTGATCCTGAAGCCATGCTTGACTCGGTTTTAAAAACTCCATATGCAATAGGCTTTCTGCCCGAGTGGGCAGTGGGTCAATCTGTCAATATAGTTGAGATAGAGGACAGGGAATTGAAGTTGCAAATTATCGTATATTCGCGGGAAGAATCAACAGCAAGTTTAAACTGGCTGCGTTGTTTGCATTCAGAGCTGAACCCCTGAGAAAGAGCCTACGGGGGCTGTTTATCTCTACAATGTGAAAATGTCACAGGCTCCTTTTTTCCAAAGTATCACAACCTCGTCTGCATACTCCTTTAAAATTCCAGAATTGAATTGCAAATATCTGGTTCATAGCATATAATCATCTCAATATATTCATAACGAAAGGAGTTTTAATAGAATGGCAAATGTATTGTACAAACATGTTTGGAAACGATTTGGTGATGTTATCGCGCTTCATGATCTCAATCTGGAGATCGAAGACAAGGAATTTCTTGTCTTAGTTGGTCCTTCTGGCTGTGGTAAGACGACTGCTCTGCGATGTCTGGCTGGTCTCGAAGAAGTTAGTGAGGGCGAGGTTTTTATTGGTGATCATTTGGTGAATGATGTTGCGCCAAAAGATCGTGATATTGCAATGGTGTTCCAATCCTACGCATTGTATCCGCACATGAGTGTTTTTGACAATATGTCATTCGGATTAAAGCTCAGAAAGGTTCCAAAAGAGGAAATTAAAGAGCGTGTTGAAGCAGCTGCGAATATCCTCGGGATTGGGAAATTGTTAAAACGCAAACCTCGAGAACTCTCAGGCGGTCAGCGTCAACGGGTGGCGGTTGGCCGTGCAATCGTACGTGAGCCGAAAGTGTTCCTGTTCGATGAACCGCTTTCTAACCTGGACGCAAAACTACGTGTTCAGATGCGTACTGAAATTTCTCGTCTGCATCATAAACTTGCGACCACTTTCATTTATGTAACCCATGATCAGGTGGAAGCAATGACGATGGCGAACAGGATCGCTGTTATTGATTATGGCATTCTCCAGCAGTTGGATAGTCCGCAAGTATTGTATGACCATCCAGTCAATAAGTTCGTTGCAGGCTTCATTGGTTCCCCGTCGATGAATTTTTTTGATGCAAAGCTAGAAAAAATCAATGGTGACCTTGCTGTCGTCACTGAAAACTTTTCCCTAAATATCCCTGAAGAACATCTTGCGCTTTACTCGCCACATGAAGGGAAAAAAGTAATCTTTGGTATACGACCTGAAGATATTTATAATCCTCAATTTGTGCCATCTGGTATAGCCGCTGCTCCAGTAAAAGTTAAGGTTGATGTTACTGAAATGATGGGAAACGAAATTTTCGTTTATTGGGTCTTTGGGGAAGATGAATTTGTTGCACGTATTGATCCGCGTTCCCGTTTTGGAATTGGAGACGAAATTGAACTGGTGTTCAACATGAATAATATGCATCTTTTTGATCTGAGTGTTGACGAGAAAAATCCTCCAACGATTCGCTAGTTAGATAGATTAAAGAAGAAAGAACCTGGAATTATTGTTTCCAGGTTCTTTTAATATCCAAAACCTAAACCTAATTTCCCTAAATTTGTCTTAGGTAGTATAAAAAGAACTAAAATTAATTTCTTACTGAGTCAATTTCACCAACTGCCAACCAATCGTCCATATTGCCAAAATCGCTTTTATCAATTCTGAAAGGTGAAATAGCTTCAGGATTAATGATCGTTATCAGTACGAGGTAGCGTTTTCCTGACCAGCGCTTCAATAGGGCTGGTGAAAGCTGTAAGTCTTCGAGGTGTTCCTCGATGAGTGCAGCGGAGGTTTCTTTGTCCATTTTCTCAGAGTTGTAAACGT
>CAZQSG010000118.1:0-4549 GCA_964595925.1 uncultured Anaerolineaceae bacterium
ATTAATGCAGAAGTATATAAACAAATGTCTATACTGTGGTAATAATGAAATGATTATTCGAGAAATTGAATGTCCAAACTGTGGGGTTCATGTGTCTGGTACTTTTCAAATTCCAGACACACCTTTCGAAAACCTTTCTGAGAAACAAGTCGGCTTTATGCTGAATTATATACGTTGTGAAGGTCGGTTTAATCGATTGGAAGAAGAATTAAATCTTTCATATCCAACACTGCGTAATCGTCTAAACGACTTGATTTTGGCTTTGGGATTTGACCCGGGGAAAGAATCGGTTGCTGAAGAATTCGTAAATCAACTTAGTTCTGATGAACGAAAGCAGATTTTAGACGATTTGCATGACGGGAAGCTCTCTTTTGATGAAGCACAAAAGAAATTAAAAGGGGAAGTCTGATCATAAAGAGTGATTCTAAAAAAAGGAAAAGAAGATGGCTAATACTGAAGAAAGAATGAAAATACTTGGAATGGTTCGAGAAGGTGTAATTACTGCTGAAGAAGCTGCGAAATTGTTGGAAACGATGAGTCAGGATAGCAGCAAGCGTCAATCAGCTGGGGAAGCAGCACAGAAAAAATCCGGATTAAAAGCAAAACTATTTCGAGTGCGTGTTACTGACACAGATACGAATAAAACTCGCGTGAATGTTACATTGCCGATGGGGCTGATCAATGTAGTGATGAAGGCTGGATCAAAATTTACCCCAGAAATTGACAATATTGATATGCAAGAAATTTTCAAGGCAATTGAAGAAGGTGCAACTGGTAGGATTGTTGATGTGGTCGATGAGAAAGATGGCGAACATGTTGAAGTATTTATCGAATGAATTGAGTTAAGTAAAAGAAAAGTGAAATGTAAAAGGAGTCCAAGAATTTATATGAAGACTCTTTTTTCTTTTGTAAATATGAATCCAGGTTAAAATTTAGAATAATGATTAATTAAATATAACTCGAATAGCTGTTAACACTGCGAGAATCAGGAATTCGACAATAATTGTAATTGTTGAAATTTTTCCAATATGTTTATCAAATAGTTTGATTCCAGTTTCCGTGATTTTCGCATCTAACAAAGGACCAGCAAACCAGGCGAAGGCTAAACCACCAACGAATCCACCAAGGTGCCCCCAGTTATCAATTTGGGGAGAAAGGCCGAGGATGAAGTTAATGATTACGATCATGATTAATTGTTGAAGAGCTTTTTGGGCATTGGGAAAGAATTTTTTATTTATATGGATAAATACACCTTCTGCAGCGACTAAACCGAAAATTGCTGTTGAAGCACCCAGCGAAGGGTTGTCCGTAAAATAATAGGAAACAATGTTGCCAGCAAAACCTGATAAAAGATATAAAAATAGAAACCTGCTGTGTCCGTAAAACCGTTCCAAACTTCTTCCAAAAGAATAAAGGGCATACATATTAAAACCAATGTGCATAGTGTTGGCGTGGAGGAACATAGAGGTAATTAATCGCCAAATCTGACCTTCGTTGATTAATTCATTGATTTTCATCCCATAGATCGCAAGAACATCAATTTGGAAAAATTGTTTGCTAAGAAATTGCAAAAAATAAATCAGGATTGTTGATGTTAGTAAGATATAGGTAATGATTGGTTTTTTAGCAGGTAGTTCGTAGTGAAAGGAAACGCCTGGCGGGGGTGTAGTACTTGAGGGAATATTGTTTTGTTGAGTCATCAGAAATGTGAGGCCTTTCTTCAGGATAGTAGTGGATTAATTTGAGTTTCTTCGAATTCTTTGGTGTTCAGATCGAATAATTGAGATCACCATCTCAGCGGCTTGATCCAACTCGCCCTTTGAATTGGTGATGATATAATCAAAGTAATCTTTGGCTGCTTTGAGTTCTTTTTTTGCTTCCTCACAGCGAATTTTCATCTGTTGATCGCTATCCTGACCACGGGAAACCAACCGGGCATACCATGCTTGGGGTGTTTCGGGCATGACAAAGATAAGAATTGCGTTTGGATAGAGGTTTTTAATCGTCCTAGCACCCTGGTAATCCACACGCACAACCACGTCTTTACCAGAAGCGAGGGCCTGTTCAACTTGCGATTTAGGGACACCTTTATATTGCTCATAAACAAGAGCATATTCAATCAATTCGTTTTTCTTAATCATCTGCTCAAATTCTTCTTTTGTGTAAAAGAAATAATGAATGCCATTGATTTCATCTTCGCGAGGAGCTCTGCTGGTTGCTGTAACTATGAAATGAAATGGAAAACTTTTTTCTTTTAATTTCTCAACAACTGAATCTTTACCAGCCCCTGAGAGACCTGAAATTACTACCAGCAGCGGGGACGGATTGTGAATTTTGAAATTGATTTCTGACAAGAGTGACATTAAATAGTATCCTCGATTGATTAATTCAAATTGTCCACTTATTTTGAACCAGATTTAAAAAACAGGAAATCGAATTTCCTCATTGTATTCAAAAATTATAATCTAAAACAGGGGATTGAATCAAAATATATTGAGATCAACCTTTTCAATGGTAAATATTTACAATTAAGGATTATCGTTGCAAGAGTATTGAAAGAAGTTAATAAGTTGTGGAATCATTAAAAGTGAATTATAATCCAATAGTCCTTAAAAACCCTTCCACGCTGTTTCAGTTCCCTCAAATCCAGTTTTCTATGTTACTGGTCTGGACGGGTTTAAAATAATATAGTAAAATTTACCCTTGTGTAAATGGAAATAAATTTATGAACTTAATATCAGTTGGAGGATATTTTGGCAAACATTAAATCTCAAATAAAGAGAAATCGTCAAAATGAAAAACGACGACAAAGCAATCGAATTTACAGGGGTTCTGCACGTACTTTTATCCGTAAGGCCGAAGTTTTGATTGCCGCGGGCGATAAAAGCTCTGCTGAAGAAGCAATAAAGGAAGCTATCCATTCTCTGGATACTGCTGCGCAGAAAGGTGTGATTCACAAGAACAACGCTGCACGTCGAAAGAGCCGTTTGATGACACGTTTCAACAATATGGAATAAGATTTCCCCAGTAAAAACGTATTTGATCAACATTTTGCGGGAGGTTTTTCCTCCTGCTTTTTGTTGTTTCACACCATTAGGCGTATGATATAATCGCCAATGGCAATGAAAATGTTTCTGGTGTATTAAATCAGATAAGTGCAATTTTACATAAAGGCTTCGTTATTAAAGGAAGTCATTTGATTCATGGGTGATATATGTTCGAACTTGAACAAAATAAAATAGAAAACCAGTTGCGAGAGATTGTCAACGACCTTAAATTGCCTGAAACTCCTTTCGAATGGCGAAGAATTCCGTTTAGTGGTGAGTGGGGTCTTTCTACATCTTTTTTTGCAATGGCAGCGCAAGAAGCCAGACAAGGGAAAAAGATTATTGTCCCCGCCCGAGCTCAAGAAATTGCAGAATTATTGGCAGAACGGTTAGGTAAATTTGATGATTTTTCAAAAGTAGAAGCTGTCCGGGGTTACTTAAACTTATACTTTTCTACACCTGATTTTACACAGCGTGTGTTGGATGAAGTTCTCGAAAAGGGAGATGATTTTGGTAAAGCTCCTTCAAAGAATGAAAGGGTGATGGTTGAATTTTCTCAACCGAACACACATAAGGCTTTTCATGTCGGGCATCTGCGGAATGTGATATTGGGTTCTGCTGTATGTAATATTCTGGATTGGGCTGGCTATGATGTGATCCGAACGAATTACATCGGAGACATCGGTTTGCATGTTATTAAATGGCTATGGAATTATTTAGAAAATCATACTGGTGAAATCCCCGGGGACGAAAAGATTAAATGGATGGGGGATATCTATGCTGAAGCAGCAAAAGCCTTTGAAGATCCAAGCGTGGAAAGTGAAGTCAGGGCCTTATTTGCGAGATGGCAGAATGGAGATCCTGAGATTACACAATTGTGGGATCAAACACGCCAATGGAGCATGGATGCTTTTGATCAGGTTTATGATCTGCTGGGTGTTCAATTTGACAAATATTATTACGAGAGCGAGGTTGAACAAACCGGTATTGCTCTAGTAAATCAATTGATTGCTGATGGTATTGCGCGAGATGAGCGGCCTGATGATTCTGTAATTATTCCACTGGATGAATTATTAGGCCTCGAAAACGAATATAAGGTTATGGTGATTTTACGATCAGATGGAACTTCACTTTATGCTACAAAGGACTTGTCTCTTGCAATTAAGAAATTTGAAGATTATGAATTGACTAAGTCGGTCTATGTTATCGATGTTCGTCAATCCTTTTATCTTAAGCAGATTTTCAAGACGTTAGAAATTATCGGATATAAAGAATATGCGGACAAGTGTTACCACCTGGCTTACGAAATTGTGAATTTACCTGGCAATGTCACCATGTCATCTCGTGAAGGCACCGTTGTTTTACTTGAAGATCTTATTAATGAAGCTTCTGAACGGGCCTTAGAAATCGTTTCAGCAAAAAATCCTGAATTAGAAGATGAGCAAAAAGGTAAAATCGCATTAGCGGTTGCTCTGGGCGCAATTAAATATTCTATGTTGTCT
>CAZQSG010000118.1:4559-6584 GCA_964595925.1 uncultured Anaerolineaceae bacterium
TAAGGACAATACCAAAGTTGTTACTTTTGATTGGGAACGAGCAATGGACTTTAATGGTCAGGCCGCTCCTTACATTCAGTATGCTTATGTGCGCGCTGGAAGTATCTTAAAAAAGGCCGATGGAGAAGTTCCAGGATCATTACGCCCAGCTGGAAACCTTCATCCAGCAGAAGTTCAATTAATCGAATTGATGACTCGTTTACCGATGACAATTCAACGGGCAGCAGAAGAATATCGTCCCTTGTTGATTGCCAGCCTTGCATATGATCTGGCAAGAGCATTTAATGAATTTTACAATCAATGCCCAGTTTTGAAGGCAGAAGCTTCAGAGCGGGAACTGAGATTGCGACTGGTCGCAGCCGCGAGACAGACTATCGCAAACTGTCTGGCTCTTTTGGGCATTATTGCACCTGATGCAATGTAAATCAACCCTGATTCACTTATATTTAGGAGATCAAATTTTATGAAACGTATCAAAACTTTAATTATGGGAGCCGCAGGCCGCGACTTCCACAACTTTAATACTGTTTTTCGAGATAATGAGATGTATGAGGTGGTTGCATTTACCGCAACCCAGATTCCAAATATCGATGGACGAAAGTACCCTGCTGTTCTGGCTGGTGAGTTGTATCCTGATGGCATTGCTATCTACCCAGAATCTGAACTTGAGGCATTGATTGCAAAGTATGATGTGGAACAAGTAATTTTCTCTTACAGCGATCTTCCGTATGGTTATGTGATGGATAAAGCCGCAATTGTAAATGCTGCTGGCGCTGATTTCCGTATGTTGGGCGTTGGCGAGACCCAGATTAAATCCACAAAGCCTGTTGTGGCAGTGTGTGCAGTACGAACTGGATGCGGAAAGAGCCAGACAACACGGCGAGTTGCTGCAATTCTTCAAGAGATGGGATATAAAGTTGCTGCCATAAGACACCCTATGCCTTATGGTGATCTTGCCAAACAAGCTGTTCAGCGCTTTGCCAATTATGATGATCTGGATAAGCATGAATGTACGATCGAAGAACGAGAAGAGTATGAACCTCATATTGACAATGGTGTAATTGTTTACGCTGGCGTTGATTACGAAGCTATTTTACGTCAGGCAGAGCAAGAAGTAGATATTGTGCTTTGGGATGGCGGGAACAATGACTATTCTTTTTACAAGCCAGATTTAACCATTGTAGTGGCTGATCCTCATCGCCCCGGTCATGAAATCTCCTATTATCCTGGATCAACGAATGTACTTATGGCTGACGCCTTTGTGATCAATAAAGTAGATACGGCAGATGCTGAAAATGTGATGACAGTACGTGAAAACCTGAATCGAATGAACCCTGACGCCATTATTATTGAGGCCGCGTCGCCTTTGTTTGTTGACGATCCTGAAGCGATTCGCGGAAAGCGTGTGATGGTAATTGAAGATGGCCCAACCCTGACTCATGGTGGTATGAAATATGGCGCTGGCTATGTTGCAGCGCGACGGTTTGGTGCAGCAGAGATAGTTGATCCACGGCCTTATGCAGTGGGCTCAATTATTTCCACCTATGAAAAGTATTCTGATACCGGGCCGATTTTGCCCGCGATGGGGTACGGCGATCAGCAAATGCGAGACCTGGAAGCCACAATTGAAAATGCTGATGTCGATTTAATTGTTTCAGGCACACCGATTGACATCACACGTGTGATAAAGGTTAATAAACCAATGCAGCGCGTCCGCTATGAACTTCAGGAAATTGGCAGACCTAATCTTGAAGATCTTTTAAAAGAACAATTTGGTAAATAGGGTAACATATACCGGAGTGTGGATACCACTTACTGTGTTCACACTCCATTTTTGATTGAGTTATTGTTCTTGAAAACTATCTATTAGTAAATCGAGAAATCCTCAATAGAAGGAAGACGCAGGAAATTTATGTTTGTTGATGAAGTCGAAATTTATGTCAGTTCTGGCACAGGGGGGGATGGCATCGTACATTTTCTGCGTGAAAAATACCGGCCGCGAGGCGGTCCCGATGGTGGAGATGG
>CAZQSG010000119.1:0-6493 GCA_964595925.1 uncultured Anaerolineaceae bacterium
CCTACAAACAAGACTGCACCAATGCCCCAAATCCACGCCATTGCATGAACGTGATTAATTGCATTTTCACCATATAGTTTAAATCTCATGTAACTATTCCCCTATGGGTTGCGGGTATTGGCAGTTGGATTGTAGAACAAAAATGCTATTATTGAGTAATGACATTAGAAATTTATCATTCAGGCGGGTTTGAAGGTTGTGTATTGGTGAAGCCATATCTGGTCATTGAATTGGCGATGGTGAGGCGCCTTCTGAATCAGATACAGTAAGGTCTGAGGTTCAATAAAATGGGCACGCGCGGACTCGAACCGCGGACCTCACGGATGTGAACCGTGCGCTCTAACCAACTGAGCCACGCGCCCTTTAACATTCGAGATTATAGCCCAAGTGATGGCACTTCGCAAGGGCAGAAGCGCCATCCACACTGCTGGGAATGGGCATTCTTTTGAGATTGTGCTTTAATACAATCAGCGAATAAAATGGTAAAAAAGGAAGCGAAAATGGCAGAAAACCGTCCAGCAGCTTATCAGGGTGAAGGGTGGCAGGCCAGAAGGCCTTCATTTAGAGAGGAGAGACAGGCCGGTCGATTTTGGTCATCGGCAGGGGTGAGCAGTGAATTCAAGGCGCTAAAACAAGTCGTGTTATTTGCACCGCATCCTGCAACGCCGGCTGTTATTGATCTCAACAAAGCTCAGCATATTGGGGTCATCGATTTTAAAAGATTAAATGCAGAGATTCAAACCCTGGCGAGTGTGTATAGCAATCTTGGAATAACAGTTCACTGGATTGACCCCGTTCAATCAGGCCATGCTGATGAGGAATGGTTTTATAATCTTTTTTTTGTTCGTGATTTGTTTTTCATGACTCCAGAAGGTGCTATTATTTCCCGTATGGGAAGCCTTGTGCGGGCTGGTGAAGAAAAACATATCGCAAAAACTCTCTCCGCACTTGGAATCCCGATTCTGCGGACAATCACAGGAAAAGGAACCTTCGAGGGGGCGGATGCCTTGTGGCTGCGAGATGATCTGGTGCTGATAGGCGTTGGGAATCGAACCAATCAGGCGGGGTTTAATCAGGTGGCAGCCTGTCTGGCAGAGCAGTCCGTTCAGGTTAAACAGGTGCGAATGCCGAATGTGATCCAACACTTGTTGGGGATGCTGCAAATTGTTGATCGCAATCTGGCTGTGATTCGGGGAGAGATATTTCCCAAGAAGTTAGAAGAATTTCTGTTGGGAGAAAATATCAAACTGATACGATTGCAGGAAAGTGAGGATGTCAAACGACAACAGGCGATGAATTTTGTAACCCTTGCTTCCCGAAAAATTGTGATGGCAGCAGGAAATCCTGAAACAAAAGGGATTTTACAGAATGGGGGGATTGAAGTGCTGGCTGAAGTTGAAGTGCCAGAATTAATGAAGGGTGCTGGTGGGATTGCATGTGCTACTGGGATTCTTGAGCGTTTGATTTCTTAATGGCGTGGGATAAAGAAGAAATTATTCACATTGAGTTTTGGATTGAAATCTTCTATAGCATCTTCGCCCCATTCATTACCACCTGTGCAATGAATAGATGCGTCAAAAACGGAAATATCATGCAGAATATCATTGAAGAAGAACAATCCGCGGTATCCCAAATCAGCCAGAAAATCTGTTGTTTCTTGCAGGTCTTCTGGAGTTATTTCCAATAGCAGATTAGGCTTATGCGTTTTAAGAGTTTCCTTTGCTCCCAGAATCACTTCTCTTTCAAAACCCTCGACATCAATCTTGATGAAGCCAATCTGCTGATTGGGAAAATGTGTCTGAACAAGGTGGTCAATTGTGCGAATTTGCGTTTTCTGATGTACGTATTCCAGGACTCCAAAAATCTTAATGTCTGTCAGGGTAGCCATTCCATACTGCCGCTGCCCGGCGAGAATGGGTATTCGGAGGGTTGATTGTTCTTCTTGTGACCCCGCTGCGCAATTAACGAAAGTGCAGTTTGAAGGCAGTGCATGAGAAAGCCAATTAAGATCGTGGATAGGTTCAATACTGAGAACAGCCTTCGAGAGTACGGCTAATTTAATGGAGTAATGCCCTACATTGGCACCAGCATCAATTGAAACTGCATTTTGGTCAACGAAATAGGATAAATAGTCGAATTCACCAGCCATCTGGTTATACTGGTAAACACTATAGGCAAAGTTCAGGTCTTCATCCAGGCTGGTGGATGGGTCATAATCAAGTGCTCGAAGAATCTTTAAATCGGCCCGGATGATTTCTTCTTGGGACATCTCTTTTTATACGCCGCTGTAGGCACTGAATCCGCCATCAATGGGGACGATAATGCCGGTAATGAAGCTGGAAGCATCAGAAAGCAGCCAGAAGATGGTACCCAACAAATCTTCAGGATCACCGAATTTTCCCATCGGGGTTTGATCGATAATACTTTTCCCACGCGGGGTCAATCCCCCTGTTTTTTCATTCATGAGCAGGAATCGGTTTTGTTGGGTGAGGAAGAATCCGGGCGCAATCGCATTGACACGGATGTTGGGGGTATATTCCTGTGCCATGTGCACTGCCAGCCACTGGGTGAAGTTGCTGACGCCAGCTTTTGCCGCGGAATAGGCGGGGATGCGGGTCAGAGGTTGGAAGGCGTTCATCGAAGAAATGTTGAGGATGTTGCCATAGCCCTGCTGCGCCATGTGTTTTCCAAAGACCTGTGAGGGGAGGATGGTGCCGATGATGTTGAGATCAAAGACCCACTTAAGAGCATCGTCAGGCAGGTCAAAAAAGCTTGTCTCTTTGCCTGTTGTGGCTTGTTTTTTATTGCCGCCTGCTCCATTAATCAGGATATCGATGCTGCCGAAGATGTCAAGCACCTGTTTTGCTGCATTTTCAATGCTTGCCTTATCCAGAACATCGCATTGAATTGCGATTGCCTCTCCACCATCGTTATTGATTTCTTCTGCGAGTTTTTGGGCTTGTTCCAGAAAGATATCGAGAATGGCAATTTTCACCCCTTCGGTAGAGAGACCTTTTGACATCATGCTGCCAAGTACGCCGGCACCACCTGTTATCACTGCGGTTTTTCCTGATAGATTAAATAACGAGGCTGTATTCATTTTCTTCTCCTGTTTTCTGGGGGTTGAACTTGTTATTGTGTGAAAGGTTTAAGATGGTTGATAAAATGATCTTTCAAAACCGCTGTATAGACGGCTTCTTCCCGATCAAGTTTTGCCAGTAACTCACCGCCGAAGGTTTCCATAACGCTGCCATAGGTAACATGCAGCACCTGCCGTGCATCAAAATGATTTAAAAGTTCAGGTAATTCTCTATCCTTCAGCTGATGAATGTCTGGTACGTTCTCCGACTTCGCGCTGACATGATAGGTACGCCGATCATGTTCATAGCGTTGGAGAGCAAATTGCATGATCTGGCGGAAGAAAGAAGGTGAGGTTAACGCAAAGACGCGCAACGCTTCCAGAAAGCTGGTGCCGGCGGTCTTGAGATGAACTTTCCCTTGTGTGTATTTGGCAAACAGAGGGTAGATACTGAATTTATCAGACCCGCTGTGAATGGAAATTTTATAATCACCAAAAAGCTTTTGAATTGCGGTGTGTAGTGCCAATTCACGTTCGAAGCGCTGTAAATCGCCGATATAATCGACACCCTTTTCGAATCGTCCGATGAAGCGGGGGGCCAGGCTGACGAACTCAACCCCGAGCCGTTTCAATTCATTTACGATGAGATAATGTTCGATAGGTGTTGTGGGTGATTCTGTTTCATCGACTGAGATTTCCATTTCAAAGGGACGATGGGATATGAGGTTCCTGGTATGGTTGAACATATTGTTGGCATGAGCGATTGCAGCACCATATTTGCAGGCTGCCCGCAAGATGTTTTCCTCATTGATTATCAGATTATTTCCTGCTAATTCGAGCGTCTGTCCAATGTAGGTGTGAATGAATTTTTCCGGTGAACTATTCAGAGTCTCCCAGGGAAGGGCTTGAAATTTCTCTTTGAGCGTTTCCTGCTCATCATCAGCGGCTTCATTATCTACGTAATCAAAAGGATCAACGGTGAAGAATGTGTAACCCGCTTTGGCACAAATAGTTACGTCCTCGAGTGTCTTAAGATGATCTGCGTCTGCCCCCCAGGGTTTACGCCAGCCAGCCTGAAAAACACCCCAGGCCGCATCATCCATCACTTTACGAGGTGTACGGAAAGTGCGGGCATTTTCACGCATAGATTGCTGGGCAAAGATTGGGGCAATATTGCCGTCTACAGCATTAAATGCAGCAATATGTCCAGGAGTAGCGCATCCCAGACGGTCACCGGTGCCGGCAGAGGTTTGCAGTCCCAGAGGGACAGGTTTCAGCCATGCGAACTTGCGACGAAGATGATTGATATTGACATCACTGAGAGGGCCAATCAGGAGGTCGCCATGCCAATTCCCTTGAAAGCGAGTACCACTATCGCCTTCAACACAAAAAACTTTTTGCCCCTTTTCATTGCGTGCCAGATAATAGCGAATACCCTCTTTTTTCAAAATGGATGATTCGTAGATTTTGAGTGCCATGATTGTTAATCCTTATTCAAAGCGATAGGCTTTTTTCACCAGACCATAAGCGAGTTGATACGCCATATCGAGTGCATCTTCCTCATCAATCCGGCTGGTAAGCATCAGTTCTGCCAACCAATTGCTGCTCACACGCCGCCAGACATCATGCCGGGCTGGAATTGAAAGGAAAGCGCGAGTATCATCATTGAAACCTGCGGTATTATAAATACCTGCTGTCTCCATAACGCGGTCAAAGTAACGTTTCATACCGTTGGGGCTGTCATAGAACCACCAGGGCGGACCCAGTTTGACAGAGGGATAAACGCCGGCGAGAGGAGCAAGCTCACGACTATAGACATCTTCATCGAGGCAGAATAGAATCAAATTCAAATTCGATGCGTTGCCGAATTTATTCAATAATGGCCGAAGCGCCTTTGTGAATTCTGCTGTGACAGGGATATCAAATCCGTTATCAGGCCCAAATTTTTGGAAAACTGCATTGTTGTGATTGCGGTATGACCCGACATGTATCTGCATTACGAGTCCATCTTCACTGGACATCCGGGCCATTTCCATTAACATGTGAGAGGTAAAACAGGCTGCATCTTCAGGAGTTGCTTCATTTTTTAGAGCACGGTGAAATATTTCTTCTGCCTTCGAAAGACTCAATTCCTGCGTAGTGGCACTGTAAACACCATGATCGGTTGCATGCGCCCCCATGGTTTTGAAAAAAGCACGGCGTTGTTCCAATGCGTGGATATAGCTGTGGTAGTCAACAACTTCAATACCCGATGCAGCGCTCAGGGCTTCTATATTTTCTAGCCAGCCTTCGGCTGCTAAATTTGTAACAGCATCGGGGCGAAAGGTTGGGTATATTTTCTGACCGAATTTCTCCTTGCGAATCTCTTTTAGTTCTTCCAGTGAATCAGAAGCGGCATCAGTGGTGCAAAGGACTTCGATGTTTAATTTCGTAAGAAGATTTCGTGGTTTGAAATCATCACTCTGGAGTTTCTCTTGAATCTGATCGTAAATAGCCTGCGCGTTTTTCTCGGTTAACTTTTCCTGAATACCCAGATTCACATTGAGAGAATGGTCTATCCAACCGCCGGAAGGAGTTCCTCGAAAGAGATGATAATGATCAGCAAAGATTTGCCAGATTTTTCTATGATCGGTTTCTGCTGTTTTCCCGGTTCTATCAGGAATGCCGAGGGATTCTAACGGAATCCCTTGAGAATAAAGCATTCGGACAACATAATGGTCGGGGATGATCAATAATTCGGACGGGCTGCCAAACGTTGCGTCTGAGGTTGAGAATAACCTGGGATTTACATGTCCATGAGGGCTTACGATAGGGAGGTCTTTTACCTGTTCATATAAACTACGAGCCAATTTTCGCTGGTCTTTCTGGGGAGAAAAGTAGCGGTCAGGATTTAACATCCATTTCATAGGGGTTGCTCCTCTAATTATTCTTAATGCAGCTTGATTCGCGAATGATTAAATTTGGCGACAGATTTATTGTGTCAGGCTGGAGATTTTTGTCTTCCAGCATTGACATCATCATTGTAATGGCCTGGTACCCTAATTGATATTTGGGGATATCAACGGTAGTTAATGATGGGATTAATAATGAGCTAAGAGCGATATTATCATGACTGACGATGGCAATATCACGAGGAATACCAATGTTCAAATCGTTGCAGGCCCGCAAGACACCCGCAGCACGGACATCATTATAAACAACGATTGCTGTTAATTCGGGACTGGCGGTTAATAAATGCCTTGCAGCAAGATAACCGCTGTTAATTTTGGCGCCGGAATGGATACTCCATTGTGGTTTTATGATAAGTTTTTTCTGCTCCATGGTATCTATATAGCCCTGGCAACGAAGCTGACTGGAGCGTGAGACTTCCAGACCCAGAATCATTCCGATTCTGGTATGGCCTTGATCAATGAG